>NZ_CANMAB010000020.1:0-48630 GCF_947495635.1 uncultured Virgibacillus sp.
TGCCAATATACATCTAACATTCAAAATAACTACTTGGCTTAACGCAGTCATTGCACTGATTTTATACTTTCTTAACTTATAAAAAAGGATGAAGGTTTATACCCTTTCATCCGCAGTCCGTTGAGATACTTTTCCCGTTCTTTTTATTCAAGGAGCGAAAAGCAATATAGAATCTTCACCTTCCGCGAAGCAACACGTCAGCTTAACGTCTTTGCATATGTACTGAACGATTCTCCTTTTTCCAAATTGCAAATATACGTGTACAGGCTTTTAAGTAATACATCATTTTACCTGTATATAAAATAATATTCGTAGAATGATAGATCGCAAGCGTTTTACAAATTGCCTTTCCCCCTACTGTAAAAGCAGCGATAATACTTGTTAATACAACAGATATAATAATAAACCATATGGAACCTTCGGAAGTTTGAACCAGTTTAGCCAGTTGGAATACGACAGCCGTAGAAGCTGCCCCACTAACGATTCCTGAAATATCACCGACAACATCATTAAAAAGACTTGAAAATAAAGGGGCTTTCTTTGCAATAAATGCTGCTTCCTTTGCTTCCTTTGCTCCCTTGACTTTCTTAGCAGCCATAGCATGAAAATGATTCTCTTGTGAAGTTGCTGCAGCTAAGCCAATCGTATCGCCAATAATTCCTATCATAATAAAGACAAACACAATGAGTAGACTAAGAAATAATCCTGAACCTTCTTGAAATAATGTTGAAATCAACGCAAACAAAAAAGCCATTCCAAATGTTAAAAAGCTAATATTACTACTCCATTGCAGTGATTCACGCATAAGCCTGAACATCTCAAATTTGCTCCTTTTTCTAATAAATTGCGGCAAAGGGGGCGCTCTTCCGGCTACCACCCCGGAAGAGCAATTTGAAATACCTGAACTACCAATCATTAATTTGTCTCTAAGACAAATTAATTAACCTAAGAAACAAATATTTTATACAACTAATAATGTTGCATATATGAAACTTATACTATTTTCAGAAAAAAAGCAAGCGTTTTAGCTCCTTTATTAAGAAAAAATCTTTCCACCTCTTTAAATAGAAACTTCAATTAGTGAATTTTGTTTACCCCCCACTAATTGGTAGTACCACAAGGATATGACCTAAAAGCCCTAGAACCAACCGGACATTTACTGGCAGTTGATGGCATACTTACCAATATTGATTTCACTATATTGCTTGATGTGGGGGGCTTACTGCCAGTTATATGTGGGGAAAATTTCGTATTCCTCGGATTGCAGTTCGGAGTATCTTCATTTTTTATCTTTTAGACTAAGGCAACAACTCTTATCCATTGGCCACTACATACGTATCCGTTTTAGCTTCATGGATAAACAAACACGGCTCAGCCGCTGTTACCATAACTAGCTCATGCATCGCACGTGTACAGGCTGTGTAAAATACTGTTCGGTCTGATTCCGTATAGTGATTCGTTGATGCATCTGGGATAATAACCGCATCAAATTCAATCCCCTTCGCTAGATAAACAGGTATAATAAGTATTCCTTTCTTAAAGGAATATGTCTCCTCATCCACTCGAGTAACAGAAATAGATGGGCTGAGTAAGTTATAGATAGCCACACATTCATTTTTTGTTTTACAAATAAAAGCAATCGTTTCGTACCCAATTTTTAAAAGTTCATTTACTGAGGTAAGTAGGACCTCTTTTTCTGTCTTGTTAAGATACAGCAGCTTAGGTTTATTTCCTTGCCTTTCAAATGGTTCAATTACTTCTTTTCCTGGAGCAAAACACGTTGTAAATTCAACAATCTGCTTGGTAGAACGATAACTTTTTGTTAATGTTATCCGTTCAGTATTATCCTCGCCCATTGCTTGTAGCGGATTATCCCTTGATGTATGGACATTAATTGCTTGATTGATATCCCCTAATAAAGTCATCCTCGTATAAGGGAACATATGCTTTATATAAGCAAATTGAAACTCGGAAAGGTCCTGTGCTTCATCCACGAATAAATGGCGAACAGCACGGTCTGTCTCATCACCAAGGAGTTGACTTTTGAAGTAAGCGTATGGAGCAGCATCCTCCCAAGTCAAAAAGTTTTTTGATAAATTACTTGCCGTTTGGGAGGAAAATGACGTCCAGTCTTCTGGTAGCTCATCTGACTCCCAGCACGTGTAGAACCTCTTATAAGTAGCTAAAACGTTTACGAAGGCTAACTGTTTTATTTGCCTTTTTAATGAATCGAACATCTTGGCTACTACAACCTTCCTTAATATTAACTCTTCATCAACTGCACTATCCCCATCCTGCTCCTGAGCTTCATAATACGCTTTCACATATGCGGCTTTATCTAGCAGTCCTATTTTCTCTTCAACCCAATCTTTATTCAGTTCTTCTTTTTGAAATTGATAAAGCTCTTTCAATAGCCACTTAACGGTTAACTCTATTCGATTTGGCAAGGATATATTTGGATCCATCGTATAGAAATATTCCTTCACCTTCTCCTTCGGTATTAAAATACGTTTACGAAATGAAATATTTTTAAATTGTACTCCTTCCGCATGAAGGTCAGCTATATATGCGTCAAGTAGATGCTTATATGCTATTGTTGATTTATATTTAATATTGTTTAATCGAAAATGACGGTTAGCATCTTCTTGATAAGTGAGCAAATATTCCATTTGTGCAAAAGGAGATTCAATACTCATTGCCTCCCCAACCTTATCTTGTAAATAATCAAAAAAAGTTAATTGCTTCACATTAGTCTCTCCTAGTTCAGGAAGCACATTATTTATATAGCTCGTAAATAGTGGATTAGGTGAAAATAAAACCACATTCTCAGGGGTTAATTCACTACGATAACGATACATTAAGTATGCAATACGCTGTAGCGCTGCTGATGTTTTACCACTTCCAGCTACTCCCTGTACAAGTAAAAGCTTGCTCTTTTCATTGCGAATAATTTTATTTTGTTCTTTCTGTATAGTAGCAACTATACTTTTCATTGTAGAGCTAGCATTATTTCCCAACGCCTCCTGAAGCAGCTGATCTCCAATAGTCAATCCGGTATCGAACATTCCCTTTATTTCACCATTTCGTATAATAAATTGCCTTTTTAATGATATATTCCCCATCACCATACCATCCAACGTTTGATAGGCAGCTTTACCTAAGGTGTAATCATAATATAGGCTTGATATGGGTGCGCGCCAATCATAGATTAAGAAATCTTTCTCCTCTCTGTCCATAAGAGAGGAAATACCAATATATAGCTGTTCTGCTGTCTTTTCATCATCTTCTTTAAAGTCAATTCTTCCAAAATATGGGCTATTTTTTAATTGTTTTAGCGTTTGAAGTTCTTTAGCCATGCTTCCATGAATTTTTTCCTTTTGAGCTAATAGCTCAGCTTGTTGTTTGATGCTAGCTTCTGTTTCAATTACATCATCTGGTTCATCCAAGTTAACTGTCACATCGTCCCAAAATGTTTTACGAAGGTCGATAACACTATCTTTCAATTCCGAAGTCTTTGAAAGTAGTTTTTCTTCCTTTTTATAAATTTCTTCCATCACCTTTTCTACTCTTTGTTGCTCAACCACCCAATCACCATGTTTCGAACTCATTTAACCAACCCCATTCAACTATTTTACTCATTTGTGTTGACTTCACAAAAAATAATTGATACAATATAATTGGATAAAAATATTATATCAATTATTTTTTTGCATAGCCTGTTAAGCATATCATGTTCTATTCATAGATGCAACAGGTGTTTTTGAATTACGTATTTCCCCATATTATCCTATTCATTGTAATACTACATAGATAGTATTCTTTTTTTTATTTTTTTAAACTATCCGTATCCTTTTATGCCGTTTTTTCGTTAATACATGTGAAAGGGGAGATTGAAAAAGGAGTGTTTTCCATGGATAACGATTTTCAACAAGCTTGGAATAAGTGTGTAGCTTCTATTTGGAAGGCTTGTTTGCACTTCACACAGAACACCCATGATGCAGAAGATCTCATGCAAACAACTTGGGTAAAATCCTATGTGAATTGGAAGAAACATCAACCTACATCACTAAAAAAAGCTTATTTTTCTACAATTGCCAGAAACACATGGATTGATGAGCTACGTAAAAAAAAGCTACCAATAATCCCATACGAGGATTACGAAAAACAAATTGCCGATTCGACAAGTGATATACTTTCGCAAAATCTTGTGCATCTATTAAATCAGTTAGTATCCAAATTGACTATAAACCAACAAATCTTTTTCTTACTCGCAGATGTTTGTAAATGCAGTCTCAAAGAAATTGCTCAATTGACAAATGTAAGCATTGGAGCCGTTAAGGCAAATCTTTTTCGAGCACGACAAAAAGTAAAGGATGAGGTTCGAAAAAGTTTAGATTTTGATTCACCAATAGATGAAGATCAGGTGCTACGTATCCAATTATACACCTATGCATTACAAAACGATGATGTTCAACTACTAGCAAACTTACTGACAGATAACGCTTCTGTTCGCGCCTTATATGCTCAACGACAACATACACCAAATACCATGGAAAGTAAAATGGCTGCTTAACATATTTCTGAATAAGGAACAGCCTTTACCTCATTCAATTACTCCTCTTAAACGATAAAGGCAGGTGTTAACGTATGAACGTACCAATTCCTTATGTTGTAGAACAATCAGATCACGGAGAACGGAGCTATGATATTTATTCACGGTTATTAAAAGATCGTATTGTATTTATCGGTTCTGAAATTGATGATACACTCGCTAACGCAGTAACTGCACAATTACTATTTTTAGCATCTCAAGATCCAAAAAAAGATATTTCAATGTACATTAACAGCCCAGGCGGTTCTGTATCAGCCGGTTTTTCGATTTTAGATACGATGAACCATATTAAACCTGATGTTCAAACTATTTGTACAGGTATGGCAGCATCTTTTGGCGCCGTGCTACTTATAGGAGGAACAAAAGGGAAAAGAATTGCACTCCCTCACTCAGAGGTTATGATACACCAACCGCACGGTGGGATGAAGGGCCAAGCCAGTGATATGAATATCTATGCTAATCGCATTATTAAGCAACGGCGAGAAATCAATCAATTAATTGCCGATCGTTCCGGCCAGCCATATGAAAAAATAGCACATGATACAGAACGTGATTTCTTCATGAGCGCTAAGGAAGCAAAAGAATACGGTATTGTCGATACTATATTAGGAGCTTAATTTGGAAAACACTTTTCGATGGGGAACACATTCCTATGAAACGGTATTACGGATCATTATATATTAACATTACTCAAAAGGGTGCGAGTGAACGAAGCTCCAAACGATATGAATCGGAAGATACGAAGTTATTTCCAGAAAGTCGTTCGAACCTTTATCGTTCATTTTTTTGAAATGGTGATGATTCTCATCCTATGGAAAACACGTTAATAACGTAGAGGCATACGGGGTGACTCCTGCGAAAATACAACACGAGTCATCCCTCTGCTATTTCCTTTTACGATGAAAGAATAACATGATTACTAGGCTTTATATATACTAGTTTTTTTATCCCTCAGCTTGGGAGGAACCTTAAGCCGCTTTATTACATTTATGCTTTTAATAATTTCGCATTAATTGCTACGATTATAGTACTTAAACTCATTAGCACTGCACCAACCGCTGGACTAAGAACAATTCCAATCGGCGCGAGCACGCCAGCAGCTAGCGGAATAGAAAATATATTATAACCTGTTGCCCACCATAGATTTTGCACCATTTTTCGGTACGTTTTCCGTGATAAATCCACTAGTTCTACCACATCATTTGGATTACTTTTTACAAGAACAACATCAGCAGTCTCCATAGCTACGTCTGTTCCTGCACCAATTGCAATTCCTAAATCCGCAGTTGCTAATGCAGGTGCATCGTTGACACCATCTCCAGTCATAGCAACTTTCCAACCCTTTTCCTTAATTTTTTTCACTTGATTCGCTTTATCATCTGGCAATACTTCAGCATAAACCTCTTCTATTCCTAATTGTTTAGCAACCCAATCTGCCACCTTCTGATTATCTCCAGTTAGCATAATAGAATGAATACCCTGTTTCTTCAACGATCTAACCGCCTCTTTTGCTGTATCCCTTACCATATCAGCAAGCGCAATCATACCGATTAATTCCTCTTCAACCAGCACAAATACTACGGTCTTACCTTCTTCCGACATTTTACTAAACAGCTTCCGATCAAATGTTAGATAATTATCAAGTACATATTTGGGACTGACAACGTTAATCGTTTTGCCATCTACTTTTCCCTGAATCCCTTTGCCAGTAATCGATTCAAAATCATTTACCTTGTTTAATGAGATAGCTTTATCTTTGGCTGCTCCAATAATTCCGGCTGCAATTGGATGCTCTGAATTCTGCTCAACACTCGCAGCATAAGCAAGTACCTCATCTTTTTGATACCCTTTATCTGCAATAATATCTGTAACGCCAAATTCTCCCTTGGTTAACGTACCAGTCTTATCAAAGACAACCGCATTTAAATTCCTTGCACCTTCAAAGTTAGCTTGATTACGAATGAGTAGCCCCTTTTTTGCAGAGATGGATGTTGAAACTGCAACGACTAAAGGTGCAGCTAGCCCTAAAGCATGTGGACAAGTAATAACCATAACCGTAACCATTCGCTCAATGGCTATATCATAAGAGTACCCAAGCAGCAGCCAAATAACTAATGTAGCTAACCCTGCAAATAAGGCAAGATAAAATAACCATTTGGCAGCTCGATTAGTGAGATCCTGCGTTTTCGATTTTGATTCCTGCGCTTCTTTCACCATCGTAACAACTTGAGATAAAAATGACGCTTCTCCCGTCTTCTCCACTTGAATAGTTAGCGACCCTTCTTTATTTACAGAACCACCTATTACTTCGTCACCTTTTACTTTTTCAACGGGTACTGACTCACCAGTAAGCATGGATTCATCTACTGCAGATTTTCCATCAAGGATGGTACCGTCTACGGGTATCTTTTCTCCAGGCTTAACAAGTACACGATCACGACTTGCCAATTCAGACAATGGTACATCTTCTATTTCATCATTTTCATCTAGTTTATGTGCTTCATTAGGCATTAACTTGACTAATTGCTCAAGAGCATTGGACGCGCCCATCACCGAACGCATTTCTACCCAATGACCAAGTAGCATGATATCAATTAATGTTGCTAACTCCCAAAAGAAGTCTTTACCTTCCCAACCAAAGACCGTTAGAGAGCTATACCCGTAAGCAACTAAAATGGCTAAGCCAATAAGCATCATCATTCCAGGATTACGATCTTTTAATTCACGGATGCCACCTGTGATAAACGGCCAACCGCCATAGAAGAAAATAACTGTTGCTAGCGCAAATAGAATATATTGATCAGATGGAAATCGCCAATTCACACCAATAAATCCCTGAATCATTGGAGATAACACTAGAATTGGAATAGTGATAATCAATGATATAAAAAATCGTTTCTTAAAATCATTTACCATGTCACCGTGGTCATGATGACCGTGATGGCTGTGCTCTTCATGATGATGCTTGTGCATGTGCTTATCTTGATTGCTTTCTCGATCTACATGTGTATGATGATGCTCATGATTATGGTGTTGATGTTTTTGTTTCATAAAATACCCTCCTCACTCTTATCATTTGCTTAGTTATTATTTCCAATACAAATATACTATACCCCCCTATAGTAATTGTAAAACCATAAAAATAATCCCGCTAAAAAAGCGGGATAACCATGTTTCAAATTATCTTTTGTTACTGCTTGACATGGACCGGAGTAATACCCCAGTTATCAAGGTATTCCTGTAATTGTTGTATATCCTGATAGGAATGAACGAGACCAATATGACCATCCGGACGAAGCAAATACATCGCTTCTTTCTGTAATCCTTTTTGCTCCGCAATTGAATCAAAACTAAAAGTATGAAGAGGTAATCCACGCTTCTTACAAAAATTCAATAATTGAGCAGAAGCTGACCCGTATACGTGAACCTGCCAATCCATGGTTTGTAATGTTTGATAGTTATCTCCAGTAAATGGAAGCCGTTGTCCTGACTCTACTCCCATATACTTGCCACTACTTAGTGGACTTTGAGTGTATTCAATTTGCGTTTGTGAAATAATTTTAAATAGCTGCTCTTTAATACGCATGGAATGATCTACAAGGGGTATAAGCCTTGGGACAATTTGTTTTCGTAATAATCGATTGATAAAACTGCCAGAAACCACACTTGTAAAAGCACGATCCGTGGTATTTACCAAGCGTTCGGCAAAAGCCCTCCGCTCTACTTCATACGAATGAAGTAACTCTTCCTTCGCCTTTCCGTGTACGACAGAAGCAAGCTTCCAGCCGAGATTAACCGCATCGCCAATTCCAGTATTCATTCCCTGACCACCAGCAGGAGAGTGAATATGTGCAGCATCACCGACAAGAAATGCTCTACACTTAGTAAAATGACTAGCGACCCTATGATGAACGTTATATGTAGAAAACCAATTAACCTGTTTTATGTCCAACTGATAAGCCTCTTCCATGAAGGATACTAGCTTATCAACATCGTCACGACTATTAACAAGCTGTTTTGGAAATATACCAATCGCCCTCGTTGTATTCTTACTACGAACAGGTAAAAGTACAACAAATTCCTCTCCTCTAAAACAAAGCGATATTCGTTGCGAGTCTATCGGTCTACCTGTAGCTTTAATATCCATGACGTAAAATAGCTGTTCGTAAGTTCCCCCAGGAAAATCTGCGTTGATTTGATGCCGAACTGCACTTCCAGCACCGTCACAACCACAGATATAAGCAAATTCTTCTTCCAAAGCATGACCAGCCTGAAGCATTTTTGCTTTTACACATTTTTGATCTTCTTGAAAAGAAAGAAGCTCTGTGTTCCAGTCGACAGTTATACCAAATTCGTTTAGTTTTTCAAGAAGTAGTTTTTCATGCTCATCCTGCGGAAAACTGTATGGAGATGTAAATGGGCTTAACCCTGTTCCTAAACTACCAACATGCATACGAGCTCTTTTTTTCCCATCCACATGTAGCTGCATTTCCTTTATTTTAATACTTTCATTAATGATTGCACCGGAAATGCCAAGCTGATTGTAAAACTCTAACGTTCTAGGCATCACGGCCATTGCCCTAGAAGAAGTACCTGGTCCATCTGCTTTGTCAATAATTTTAATTGGAACCCCAAACTTAGTCATACTTAAAGCCAATACAAGTCCTGTTGGCCCCGCACCGACAATCAAAACAGGATTCATCTTCGTCTTCCTCCCTTAAAATAGCACCTTATAATCTAGTCATACCTTCACATCCATGTCACCTTGTACCGCTAATAATCAATATAGCTAACGATACATTGAAACTTCAATCAGTGGGGGTTTTGCTGTCCTCAACTGCTTGTTCGTACCACAAGGGTATGACCTAAAGCCTTTGAACCAATCGGACATTTACTGGTAGTCGATCCCCCACTTATCCATATTGGTTTCACTTTATTGCTTGAAGTGGGGCTTACTGCCAATTATATGTGGGATAACCGTCTACATGCTTTAAATCAGGAAGCTCCCATATCGACTCATAACCCTTCCTAAACTTAATGCAGAAGAATTATCTAGAACGTATTCCAATCCAATAAAGTCTAAATCTCTTGGTGCAATAGGCATAAGCCTCTGTACGAATTAAACCTGTTATACCATTCTTAACAGCTAAAAATTGCATTGGAACAAAAATTGCTGATACTAATAAATTTTTGCCAATCTTTTTCCAAAGACCTTGTAGCACAGCAGGAGGTCGTTCAACAAACGATTCAAGCGTTTTCCCTTCCAGCTTCTCTACGACTACGAATTCTCTATTAAACGATTTCCCCTTATGAACAACCCTTGGTCAGGAAGTTAGATTATTTAATGTATTATTTATACGTTCTAAGGAAAATACGTTTCTTGGATCAATCCCAAATATTCTTTTACATTTCCACCCAAAATCATTACTCTGCTCATCTACCATTCTCGTAATACGTACAACCACTGCCTGACGCTTCGTTTGCACAAACGAAACATCACTTGCCTGATCTTCGTAGCTAGGCGTTAATTTAGTAATATATTGAATTGGCTCATGAAATAAGTATTGTAAGTACATCAATTTTCCTTTCTATACAATCCTATTTCGATAGCTGTACTAATTTTTCCTGCTTTGATGCAGAGACATGATTTTAACTACCTACTCTACTATCGCTTGTTTTGTAGGATTACGACTAAATTCAAATAGGGTTTTAACTTGATCTACGGTATTTCGACCGACAGAAAGAACTGGCAGCTGATCCTCTGCGAAAAAGTCTATCCCTTTCGTTTCAATACCAGTACTCTCCTCTCCACCAACAATTTCACAACGAATAAATAGTTTATAATAGTGATAGGGTTGTGGCGGATGAGAGTGCTTATTCATATCTAACAACGCAAGCAATTTTGTTGGCACGACATGATACCCTGATTCTTCCCATATTTCCTTCACAATGTTCTCATTAGGTGATAACCCCACTTCGCAAAAGCCTCCAGGCAGTGACCATTTATCATCCATTTTTTCTCTAACCATTAATATTTTTTCTTCTTTAAATACTGCACCCCTCACATCAAGTTTAGGTGTTTGATATCCTTTTTCATATGCAAATAAGTTCGATAATTGCTGCATCTCTATTTCCGAATAACTCTCTATTATTTCTTTACTTATTTGCTGTAGCTCTTCATAGCGCTCTCGATCATATATATCCTTCGTGAAAGTTAAACCAGCTTGGGATATAGATTGTAATCTTCTTGCCCAATCTAACCATTGGTAACTCATCGGAACCTCTCTCCTCTATTCATCCATTTCCTTTTCTACAGTTTATCAAAATAACAAATCCTTGAAAGGAATTTGTTTATTATATAAGAAGTTGGGCAACGTAAGTGTTAGTGATGAAATAACATGATGAACTTAGCTAGAGAATTTACTGCGATCCATTCTCTAATTTCATCTTTAGGAGGTAAAAATAATGGGGCATGAACAGCATCAGGAGCTTATTCGCGCATTACATGAATGCATGACAGCATGCAATCATTGCTATGACGCCTGCTTGCAGGAGGAAGATATCAAAATGATGACCAACTGTATACGTTTAGATCGAGAATGCGCAGATATTTGCAGCTATCTGGAGCAAGCAATCTGCAGAGGGACACCATTTTCTGCTGCGTTAACCTCTGTCTGTGCAGAAATTTGCGAAGCCTGTGGAAACGAATGCAAAAAGCATGCACACGATCATTGTCAGAGATGTGCAGATGCATGCTTTGCATGTGCGGATGCTTGTAAATCAGCTTAAAGAAGAATGCTAATTTAAAGACAAGAGGCTGGGACAAAACACAACTTCTTTACTCAAAATACGAATTAATCAATAGGAGTATTATCGCTGCACCGTGAAAATATACGCGCTTTCCGCGGCACGGCCTCAGCTAACTTGGTAAAGAAAAACACGTGACCAAGTGGATCTTCGGACACGTGCTTATATCAGGTGCTAAATGAATGATTCTAATCAAAAAACGGACGATAATTAATTCTTTTGTCTCAGTCTCCTACTTCGCTCATTTATCACTTCAAAGTTATATGCTTAGTCCAACTCCTATTTACATCTACTTAATCTTGAACCACCCATTTATAACCTACCCCCCAAACAGTCTGCAAATAGTCATCTATGGAAAACCCAGCCTGTCTTATTTTTTCACGCATATTGCGCACATGAGAATCAACGGTCCTTCCTTCCGTATCGGAATGATAACCCCAAATTAATTCAATAAATTGCTCCCGTGTAAATACCTTATTAGGGTGTTTCATTAAGTGACCAATCATAAAAAATTCTTTGGGCGTCAGCTTAATCACCTGATTACCATAGCTTAATTCAAACCGTTCCTCTTCCCAGCGTAGACCATCAACCTCTATTACATTTTTTGGTACTGTACGACGTAATAACGCTTCTATTCTAGCTAATAACTCCTGTGCATTAAAGGGCTTTGTTACATAATCATCAGCTCCTAAACGAAGCCCTCTAACAATATCCTCTTGCTGATCTCGTGCAGTTATCATGATAATCGGTATATCAGAAAATTTTCTGATAGATTGGCAAAGCTCCCAACCATCTACCTCAGGCATCATGATGTCCAACAGAATAATATCAAAATTTTCTTTTTCTAAATGCTCTAGTGCCTTTGTAGCATCTTGCGCCTTTGTACAGATATATTTGTGTGGCTTCAAGTACAACGCTAATAAATCCAACATCCTTTGTTCATCATCTATTAAAAGTACATTCTTCAATAACCTCACCCTTTGGTACTTTAATGATTACCTTTGTTCCAACGTCTTGTTCACTGTATATTTGGATGATACCATCATGAGCCTCAACAATTTCTTTGGCAATGGCAAGACCTAATCCACTACCACCATTTTTTCGAGAACGGGATTTTTCAACACGATATAAGCGATCAAACACATAAGGCAAATCCGTTTTCGGTATGCCTTCACCTTGATCACGAACGATAATCTCAATATACCTATCACTGTCCTTTACTTCTAGTTTAATTTCCCCACCTTTTACCGAATACTTGTTGGCATTATCTAAAATATTTAATAGAACTTGCTGAAAGCGATTTGGATCTATGTAGCATGAAATATGATTAGGACAACGTACAAACAGCGCGACATCTTTTTTCTCTAGCACAGGTGTTATTAAGTCGACAATAGATGTTACAAGCTGCTTTAAAAAGACTTTCTCACGCCTTATAGGAAAAGAATGTTGATCCATTTTCGCTAATTCAAATAAATGTTTGATTAAAATAGATAGGTTTTCCGTCTCTTCACGAATAATACTAATATATTCTTTTAAATCAGCATCTGTTAACGCCTGACTATAAACTATATCCGCATACCCTTTCATATACGTTAGTGGTGTCCGTAATTCATGAGAGATGCTTGCTAGGAATTCATTTCTTTCATTCTTCAACCGGTCTAAATCATTGGATAAGCTTGTGATCGCCTGTGCTAATTCACCCAGTTCATCCCTTCTTTCTGTATGTAATCCAATAAAATGATTCCCTTCACTTAGCTGTTCTGTAGCACGCTTTATTTTCATCAATGGCAGTGTAATAAATCGAGAAAGAATAAAAATGGTAATAATCGTTAAAACCACCGTAATGATACCAATAAATAAAAATTGATTACTTAAATGATCTAAGACCCGCTTGACTTGATTGGTATGAGCGAACATAAAAACATGCCCGCGATGCTCTTTATTTATCGTGATGGGACTATCCGTAGCAATAAACTGTCTATCCTTCCATCTTTCTTCAATGACAACACCTTCTGAAGGTATGGAATCATAGTTCGTACGCTCAATAACCTCTGTCATTTCCGACTGAACTGGATCTGAATGAACTAGAATCTTTCCTGCTTCATCAGTAATGATAACGACAAACTCAGATGCAGATTCCATTAACCCAACGTGTTCAAGCGTTGTTGCCTCAAAGTTGTCCTCTAACACTTCACTATGTGTATTACCTCGTGCAAGTAAATTATTGATTATTTCTTCAATACGCTCACCGGCTAAATTCATGTAGAGAATAAAATAGAGCAAGCCTTCTATTATTAAAATGACGAAAAAGAAAAGCATACCTATTTTTAGAGAAAGCTTATTAACCATATTAACCGCCTTTCGAAATCGGTAATAACTGTATCTGTTATACAGTCTCTGTATACTTATTATAATCTATAAATTTTTTCATTATATTACCTCCCCCATATATTAAACACTTCTATTCAGTGTATTAAAAAATTATTGATTTTCTGTGCAGACGAGCTATGCAGCTAATATTTTACATTTTTTGTATATAATATGTCATATAAACTGCAAAAAATCTGCAAATTTACTGGGTAAATTAATAGAGACATATCACTAACAAGAAGGAGGTAGTCTCATGAACAAGCGGAAATGGGGATTGGCAATTGGTATATTTATTGTAGCAATGACACTATCAGCATGTGGAAGTACACAGGAAAATAACGATAGTCTTACTGAAAACGCGGATCCAGAAACGGAATCGGGATCAAGTGAGCACGATCAAATGGAACATTCTAGCTCTGTATACGTACCAAAAGGCTTACAAACAGCTAAAAACCCAACATATGAGGTTGGCAGCAAAGCAATAATTGAAACAGATCATATGGAAGGAATGAAAGGTGCTGAAGCAACCATTTCTGGTGCATATGATACTACTGTATATACCATCACCTATACCCCGACTAATGGCGGAAAAAAAGTAGAGAACCATAAATGGGTGATACATGAGGAGCTAATGAACCCTGGAGCTAAGCGGCTGGAATCTGGATCAGAAGTAAAAGTAGAAGCTTCTCATATGAAAGGAATGGATGGAGCTACTGCCACCATCGATTCAGCTAAAGATACAACTGTATACATGGTTGATTATATATCTAACACAAGTGGTGAAGAAGTTAAAAACCATAAATGGGTAACTGAGGATGAGCTTTCTCCCGCCAGCTAAAGAATCACGTACCTATTAAATAAAATTACCATATGTAAAATAAGATTCAGCAGATAAACAGCTGAATCTTATTTGTTATATTGTTATTAGTTAAACCAAGCCTTATCTAATTGTTGATAATAATCATCCAGTTCCTTCTTTAACCGATAATAGATGATTCTTTCCGAGATATTCAAGACTTCTTCATTACCGTTTGCTTTATCGACTTTAAGCTGATATGGCGTAATTTCTCTTAATAACCGGATAAATCGATAATAATCTGTTGTATCAAAAACGAACTTCATTTGTTTCTCCATTACCATACTCCTTATTTATCAACCAATTCTTTCTTCTATAGTAAAAGGAACATATGGAACTGTTGTGTAATTCATATGGAATTTATGTGGAGATTCTAAAATTTCATTTCATTTCTTTAAACTAACTAATTGCATCCTTATCTAGCTTATAAAATTGTCTTTTTGAGGATTTTAAAACAACAGAGCAAATTATTAACCCAAGTACTAATAAAACGATAGATCCAGTTATCATCACTGGTCGAATTGCAATTAACTCTGCTATCAAACCAAAAGCTCCTGTCAAAAAAATAATAAAAAAAGCTTCTACTATACCAAATATACTACTAAATCTACCCATTAAATCAACTGGTACATTATTTTGATAAAAGGTCATGAAACCTGTGTTAGCAAAAGATAGTGCAAACATGATGACGAAAAAACCTATAGCAGCCATACCATAATTAGTTGAAAAAGCAAAGATAAGATAACCGATGGCAGTGACCAAAACTCCTAAACCTATTAAATAATAATTTTTCACCCAGTTTGCTATTACACTATTCACGATTGAACCAATAATAAATCCGACACCAGCTATACTTACAAGTAAACCATATTCACTCTCACTAAAAGACAACGCATCTGTCGCCAAAGCAGCTTCTAATGAGTCAATAGCAGTCATCAAAACAGTAACCCCACTAAACAGCAAATAAACAGTAACAATGTACATCGATGTCTTACTAAAAGTCACAACTGTTTTCCAATCTGATTTAATCATTTGCCATGATACACTAGCTACCTCTGAGTTATTTTTCGCATCAACATTAGGTAATATTAATAAGATTACTGCTGATAGTAGAAGAAAAACACCATTTAAATGAATAGCTAAAAAAGGTGAACCCAGCAGGAATAGCAATCCAGCTATCGACGGTCCAAGTAAAAATCCACAAGACGAGGTAAAATTTCTTAATGCATTAAAGCGTTGTCGATTCTTTTTAGGAATTAACTTCGTAAAGTAAACCATTGATGTATGACCGAAAATAGAATCTGCAATATTAATGACAAAAACGATTCCATACATAATCCAGAGCTTGGATATAAAGGGAAGTATTAAAATCAATATCCCTCTACATATATCTAAATTAATCATTAGCTTCCGTTTGTTCAGACGATCAATATAACTACCTGCCCAAAAACTTGAAAAAATAGAAGCAATCGGTTTTAGCATATATAGAATTGAAACGGCCAATGGTGAACCTGTCCATTCAAGCACAATTAAATTAAGTGCAATTAAATATATCCAGCCACCAAGATTCGATATACCTATACCTAACAATAGTAATAAAGGATTCCTCCATTCACGCAACGCAACCACCATTTTGAATCCCCCCAGTTTTATTTAAAACAAAAGAAAAGTGGCAGTGCCTCCGCTAGCTTAAAACTTTAAAGAAATTCTAAAATACAGGCACTGTAACTAAACTCTGATGTAAATAAAAAATCTCACCTCCCAAGACAGTCATCTTGGGGGCGAGATTTGGAATCCAAAATCGCGGTGCCACCCCATTTTATTCCTGTGTCGCCACAGAAATCTTATCAAGTACGGCAGCTAAACAATATAGCATGCTGCTTATACTCTATCTCTATAACGGGAGATCCCGTCACACGATCCTTTCCTATAATAAAAAAATAGGAAATTCCCATGCGCAGCTCGGAGCCTTGTTTCAATGGACTCGATACTCCTTCGTTTTCAGCTAAGCGAAAGGTCTCTGTTTAAGCTCTTATCCATCTACTCTTCTCATCATTGCCTTTACATAAAATATTTCTATTATCTTACTGAATTATAGAGGCTTTGTAAATACTTCACGTTAAGAAAATGAATGACTTACAAATTCCTGTCCTTTCATTTTCCTTTCACAAAAAGTGAGTAGCGTTCTCTTCAATTCAAGAAAAACCTTGGTTACTAAATAGAAAAGGATTTTGATTTTCTAACTCTCTTAATAAGCTTAGCCGGTAAACACATCTTCTGCTGGGTAACGAATGGATGATTTCTTTCTTTGTCTAGCGAATACAAATGCCAGCGTTAATGGTCCGATTCGACCAATAAACATCATTATGATAATGACACATTTTCCAAATGATGTTAAATCACCTGTCAACCCCATCGACAAACCTACCGTACCAAAAGCGGAAATGACTTCAAATACAATTACTAGGAACGGTGCTTTCTCCGTAATGCTTAATATAAAAACAGCGACAAAGATTACTAATATACTAATAATCATTATCGATAAAGCACGTAAAATAACATGTGGCTTAATGGTTCGATCAAAAGCCGTTGTCTCATTCTTACCTCTTAAGTAGGACAACGTTGCTAAAATCATTACGATAAAGGTGGTTACCTTAATACCACTGCCTGTTGAACCACTACCAGCTCCAATAAACATGAGCATCATTAACACTAAAATAGATGGTACAGTCATTTCAGCAATATCCAGTGAATTAAAACCTGCCGTTCTTGGAGTAACTGCTTGAAAATAAGATCCCCATAGCTTATCCATTAACGGTAGATTACCAATTGTAGCTGGGTTGGAATACTCTAACACAAATAAAGTAAATAATGCTACGATATTGATGCTCAATGTTCCAACAATCATTAGCTTCGAATGTAAGGATAATTTCTGAAAACCCTTCTTATCCCATATATCCACTAGCACCGTAAATCCAAGTCCTCCTGTGATAAATAGTCCTGTTATAACAACATTAATAATAGGGTCCCCCACAAATGAAGAAAGACTATCAGACCATAAAGAAAAACCTGCATTATTAAAGGCGGATATGCTATGAAAAAGGCTTTGATGTAAACCTTGCTCCCAGCCGAATTCTGGAACCCAACGAATCGTTAGCAAGAGAAAGGCGATAGCCTCAATAGAGATAGAAAATATAAATAATAGCTTCACTAATCGAAGCAGTCCTCCTAGCGATGTTTCATTTAAGCTTAATGATTCCTGTGTTAGCTTTCGTTGATGAAGTCCGACTTTTTTTCGAAGCATCATTAATATTAAAACAGAAAATGTCATTAATCCTAAGCCACCAATTTGCATGAGCGTCATAATAACCAGCTCTCCAAAAATGGTAAAAGCATTTCCGGTATCCACAACGACTAAACCTGTCACAGTAATAGCTGATGTAGCAGTAAACAAGGCATCTAACCAGGATATCGGAACTTCAGTTGCTATTGGCGTTTTTAAAAGTACCGTGCCAATGATGATAAATACCAAGAATCCCAACGCCAGAATTTGCGGTGGACTTAAATGAATAATACTACCTCGCAGCGGATGTAACGAAATGATTTTCCTCATCTTCTACATACCTCTATTTTCAAATCGTTTAATATCATTCTTATGTCCCATTACAACCAATATATCACCTTGATATATGAAATCGTTTGGTAGTGGTGATATATTTACTTCATCTCTTCGCTTTACTGCTAAAATTGTGCAGCCATATTTTTTCCTGACATCAAGCTGTACAAGTGTATTATTACTAATTTTTTTAGTAGCTACTAATTCCACAATACTATATTCCTTCGACAGTTCAATATAATCAATTATTTTTTCAGAATCAAGTTGGTGAGCAATCCGCATGGCCATCTCTTTTTCAGGCTGTATAATACGGTCTGCTCCAATCTTTTCTAATACTTTAAAATGTTGTATATTTTGCGCTTTAACCCACACCTGCTTAATCCCCATTTCCTTCAATAACAATGTACATAAAATGCTTGGTTGAATATGCTCGCCTATGGCTACAATCGCAAAATCAAAATTTCGAAGACCAAGTGATTTTAACATTCTTTCATCTGTTGCGTTAGCCACTGCAGCATGAGAAGAAAATTCCTTAAGCGAATCGACAATAGACTCATTTGCATCAATAGCTAATACCTCATGTCCTAATTGATATAATTCTTTGCATACGTTGCTGCCAAATCTCCCTAGACCAATGACTGCAAATTGTTTCCTTTTCAACATTCATCCTTCTTTCTCTATATCCTTTATGTAAAACCCATTCGCTGTCACCTCAAAAGGATGTTCAAAGCTTGATTAAATCAGTTTGTTACTTCATAAGTGCTGAAGAAGCACAAAGCATATACAACATAGATTCTATTTATCATCGCTGTTTGAACATACAATACGTTATCAACGAAAAAAAGACCATTACAAACAGAATGGTCTAAAGGATGACCCTTGGACCTTTCTCCCCAGATTTAACAAAACGCTTACGAGGTTAGCTGTCGGATTAGGGACTGAGAGTATCCCTTCTTAACTAGTAAGATTCACCCCAAGACAGGAATTTATCCTATCAAAAATGGTTCCCCCGCTCAAAGGATTCAGCGAATAAAAGGCATTAGGATATATTAATTTTCCACCTAATATAAATCATAATAGATATGTTATAATCTACGCCGATTATAAGGTGTTGTCAATAGAATTTTTGAATGTCATCGCAATAAAAATTACCGATCATTTAAACTTGAACAACTCAAGAAATCATATAGATGGATTTATTATTTTGCATTCATTAACCGTAATGAATTTAACACAACAATAAGCGTCGCTCCCATATCCGCAAATATCGCAATCCACAGAGTCAACCAGCCTGGAATAACTAAAAGCAATGCAACTAATTTTAAAACGAAAGCGAAGATTATATTTTGTTTAATTATCTTCAACGTTTTTTTGCTTAACGCCATTGTATAGGGAAGCTTATCTAAATCATCCGACATCAACGCAATATCTGCTGTTTCCAATGCTGTATCTGTTCCTGCCCCGCCCATAGCAATACCGATATTAGCTGCTGCTAATGCGGGAGCGTCATTAACACCATCACCTACCATTGCAACACTTCCATATTGCTCACGAACCTGCTTAATCGCTACTAGTTTATCTTGAGGCATAAGTTCTGCTTTTGTCTCTGTTATACCAATTTGTTGAGCAATAGCTTTTCCGGTAGCTTGATTATCACCTGTTAGCATTACCGTACACTTGCCTAATTGAACAAGTCTTTCAATGATGGAAGGACTGTCTTTTCGTATTTGGTCGGCAACAGCGATTAATCCTTCAATCCTCGCTGGTGTTCCAAGTAGCATAACTGTTTTTCCTTCTGATTGGAGTTGTTGGATTTTTTGTTCTGTCTCAACTGGTAGCTTTATCATATCTTTAAATAAAGCTGGACTACCTATTATATATTGCTTACCTTGGACTACTGCTCTTGCCCCTTTTCCAGTAAACGATCGAAAATCAGTTGCATCCCATGTTTCTACCCTTTCTTCCTTCGCCTTACGTATAATCGCTGAAGCAAGCGGATGCTGCGAATATGATTCAATCGCCGCTGCAAATGCAAGCACATCACCATCAGTCATGGCTCCAATTGATACTACTTCTGTTACGACAGGTTTCCCTTCTGTAAGTGTACCAGTCTTATCAAAAGCAATTACTTGGAGTTTACCGGCCTCTTCTAGATGAATACCGCCTTTTATTAAAACACCTTTACGGGCTGCATTACCGATTGCTGTTACAATTGCTACTGGTGTTGATATAACTAATGCACATGGACAACCTACAACAAGGACTGCTAAACCACTGTATATCCATTCTGACCATACCCCTCCAAATAATAATGGAGGTACAATAGCAATTAGCAATGCAATAATAAGAATTACTGGAGTGTAATACCTCGCAAATCGGTCAACAAACTGTTGGGACGGAGCACGCTCTGCTTGTGCCTCCTCCACCAAATGAATAATCTTGGCAATTGTTGTATCTTCTGCAAATTTTGTTACGCGAATTTCCAGCGACCCTTCTTCATTTAATGTACCTGCGAATACTTCCTCTCCAACTGATTTATATACGGGTATCGATTCACCCGTTATAGCAGCTTGATTAATGGATGATTCTCCCGATACTACTTCCCCATCCATAGCAATCTTTTGTCCTGGTTTAATAACCATAATATCACCAATCTGCACATCCTCAACATCTATTTCAATCAAGGAGCCTCCACGTTTAATAGTAGCACGGTTAGGAGCAATATCCATTAGTGATTGAATGGATTTCCTTGCTTTATCCATTGAATATCCTTCTAGCGCTTCACTTAAAGCGAAAAGAAAGACAACAACGGCACCTTCTGCCCACTCCCCAATTATGGCTGCACCAATAATAGCGACTGTCATTAATGTCTTCATATCAAATTGCAGCTTGACAAGATTTTTAAATCCAATTATGAATAAATGATAACCACCGGTTAAAATCGCTACAGCGAACATTCCAACAGTTAAAGGGTTGTTTTCTCCTAGCTGGAAGAACAGTGTATATCCGATAATTGTAAAAAGCAGAGAAAGCATAGAGGCTATATTGTCACGTTTTTTCCAGAACGGCCGTTTGGGTTTCGTTCGTTGTCGCTCTGGGTATAATTTAATCCCATCGAACGCCCCTGCTTTTTCTAATTGCGCAATAGAAGCTGCTCCTTGTACCGTAATTTTGGATGCACCAAAATTAAGCTGCACATCATCTACACTATCAATAGCACGAATATTCTTTTCGAACTTTGCGGCACAATTCGTGCAGGATAAGCCTTCTAAACGATAGACCTGTTTATTCTCCACTTCCAACACCTTCTTTTGCATGCACAGTAGCAATTGTTACTAATTGATGAATATGTTCATCCTCCAACGAATAAAAAACCAACTTTCCTTCTTTCCGATATTTTGCTAATCCCATATTCCGTAATAGCCTTAAATGATGAGAGGCTGTTGCCTTAGTACAGCCTATGATATGAGCAACATCACAAACACATAATTCTTTTTCTAGTGTAAGTGCATACGCAATTTTTAAACGTGTTGCATCAGCAAGTGCTTTAAAAATCTGCTCCACGCCTTCTACTTTATTTATTTTTGGCTGCATTCGATTTACCTTATCCTCATCAAAACAAAACGTTTCACATGTATCATTAGTGGAATTTACACGTTTTTCCGTAACCATTAAGAACACCTCATTCAAATAATCATTTGATTGTTTGACTATAGTGTATGGAAACAATACCTGTTTTGTCAATTATACTTTTTAACAATTTTTCATAAAGTATTTGACAACTTTGTGAACAAGGTGAATAATATAAGTATAAGGAGGATGAGCGAGATGGAAATAAATGAAAAAATGCTAAATGCCGTTAAGTACGTAGGGGCAACTGTATTATTCATTGGAATTGCACTATTTGCATATGGATTTTTCGTAAGCGGATACAGTGTGGTTACCGGCATTGGCATTGGCACAATCATGGGGGCAGTGTTTATCTTTCTAATGGGTATATTCTTCGTAGCAACAGAAGAAGTAATAAAGAAACGAACAAAGAAGATCGAGATTAGTAAATCCTACCATAAATAAAAGGAGTGTCTATCATGACACTCCTTTTATAGTTATAACTGATTTTTTAGGCACCTGATCTACCCTAATATGCTCAGGTATCAATAGCCGTTATTCTTATACATAACCCCAAATCATTGCCAATAGCGTACCAAATACCGTAAGTACAGCAATGATAATACCGTAGTACACACTTGTATAAATCGCACCTTTATCTTCAGATTCACCAGCGTGCATAAATACGACTAATTGCAATGCTGCTTGGGCAAATGCGGTAATAAGCAGGATCGTCAACCCAAGAGCAAATGACATATCCAAGATATATACTAACAGCGCGACGCTAGTCAAAATCAACGAGAAAACAAAGCCCATCACATGCTTAATCGGGAATAATTCTTTCATTTACATCATTCCTTTCAAATAAACGAAGCTGAATATAAAAATCCAAACAACGTCTAGGAAATGCCAGTAAAGAGAGAAAATAAATGATTTATTAGCTGTTTCTGGAGTCAGTCCTCGTTTAATCACTTGAATCATTATCATAATTCCCCAAAACAACCCAAATGTTACGTGCGCGCCGTGTGTACCTAATGTCGTTAATAAAATAGATGTGAATGCACTAGTCTGTATACCAGCACCTTCATGGACATAATGAATAAACTCATACACTTCAAAGCTCAAGAAAGCAGCACCAAGTACTAATGTAATGATGAAAAATGTCATCATTGCCTTCTGTCTACCGAGACGCATAGCATGAACACCTAAACCAATTGTAAAACTACTAGTTAATAATAGAAGCGTTTCTGCAAGAACTGGGGAGATTTCAAATATCTCGGCACCTGTTGGTCCAGCTCCTGTACTACCTTCCAACGTAAAATAGGAAGCAAATAGTGTTCCAAACAACATGATTTCTGCTCCAATAAATATCCAGAAACCTAATATATTCATACGTCCTTGCTCTGTACTATATTCAAGCGGTTGCGTGTTATCCTTATTCATTTCTAGCACCCCGCAATTCCGATTCAGTTCTTTCAATTTCCGCAACGGAAATATGATGCCCATGATCTTTCTCAAATGAGCGATGAAGCATACATGCAAATATACCAATCAATGAAACTACCGCTGTAATCCACATGCTAAATACAAAGGCAAATCCAAAGATGAAGAAAAACACACTCATAACAAATGGTACACCACTATTATTAGGCATATGAATTTCTTTATATCCACCTTTAAATAATGTATGACCATTTTTCTTGGAATCCCAGAATGCCTGACTAGAATTTACTTGTGGTGTAATGGCAAAGTTGTACTCAGGTACTGGATTATGTGTTGCCCATTCTAATGAACGTGCATTCCATGGATCATCGCCAATATCTCTTGATGCATAACGTGTACTATAGTAAATATTGTATACAATGAGGATAAACCCAACTGCAAGACCTAAAGCTCCAATGAATGAGAGCATATTCCAAAATCCGAAGCCAGTAGATTCAGAGTACGTGTACATACGACGAGCTTGCCCATCTAATCCAGAAATAAACATTGGGAAGAAGGCAAGGCAAGTTCCGCCAGCAATAAAACCAAACGCCCATCTACCAATTCGTTCATTTAACATAAACCCAAACATCTTCGGCCACCAGTACGTAAGACCAGCAATCATCGCAAAGACAACACCAGGTATAATTACTAAGTGGAAGTGTGCTACTAAAAACATCGTATTATGATATTGATAATCAGCAGCTGACATTCCAAGCATTACACCGGTCACACCACCTATGGTAAAGATCGGAATAAACCCTAACGAATACAACATAGGTACAGTAAACTGAATTTTTCCTTTCCACATGGTTAACAACCAGTTAAAGATCTTAATTCCAGTCGGGATCGCAATAGCCATAGTAGTAATGGAGAAGATACTATTAACCATTGCTCCTTGACCCATTGTAAAGAAATGGTGTACCCATACGACAAAGGAAAGTAAGGAAATAATGACCATGGAAGCGACCATGGAATTGTAACCATATAAATTCCTTCGAGAGAAAGTAGAGATTACCTCACTATAAATACCGAAAGCTGGCAGAATCAAAATATAAACCTCTGGATGTCCCCAAACCCAAAACAGGTTAGCCCAGAGCATATCCATTCCGCCATCTGTCGTTGTAAAGAAATTCGTTGCAAACAAACGATCCATAGTTCCCATCGCTAATGCAACGGTAAGAACTGGGAAGGCAAATACAATAATGACGTTTGTAATTAACCCTGACCATGTAAACATCGGCATTTTCATAAGCGTCATACCAGGTGCACGCATTTTAAGGATCGTCACAATAAAGTTAATACCTGTTATTAACGTACCAAGCCCGGATATTTGCAGAGCTAGCATGTAATAATTTGTCCCGACAGACGGACTTAGCTCATCTCCAGCAAGTGGAAAATAAGACGTCCAACCTGAGCTTGGTGATCCACCAATGACAAAGGAAAGGTTAAATAACATTGCACCCATAAAGTACAGCCAAAAACTAACTGCATTTAATCGAGGAAAAGCAACATCCCTTGCACCAATCTGTAACGGTATAACAAAGTTCATTAATGCAATGATAAATGCCATTGCCATAAAGATAATCATAACGATGCCATGTGTGGTGAATATTTCATTATAATGCTGCGCGTCCAGCAGTGCGTTCTCTGGAACAGCTGTCTGTGCTCGCATCATTAATGCATCTACCCCACCTCTAAATAGCATTAGCAAGGCGGATATTAAATACATAATTCCAATTTTTTTATGGTCAACGGTTGTAATCCATTCCCGCCATAGATACCCCCATTTTTTAAAATAGGTAAGACCAACTACGATTGCTATTGAAGTGAGGACAATAGCAACCATAGCAGCATATATCGCAGGACTTGGATGTGGGATCATAAAACGTTCAAAAAAGTCCATTTTTCTTACTCCTTTCCGGATAACCCGATGTACTAAATCTTAATGATGATCTTCTGTGTGCTCATTTGTCTCATCTGCATGACCGGAATCCGAATTGTGTTGTTCATGTTCATCCTGCTCTACACTAGAATCACCTTCATGTTCACTATGATCATCTTCCGAGGTAGAACCATGATTATGTCCACCATGATGACCTTCTGGCGGAGGCATAAATTCTAGGTGAGTTCCAGTAAATGTTAATTGACCCAGGTGCCCTGGCTCCAGCAATTCATCAAATTTATCTTCAGTAAGTGGGTCTGCAGTTTGTTTAACTTCATCAACCCATTCATCAAATTCTTTTTGAGGCATTGCTTCTACACTAAATGTATTCTCAGCGAATCCTTCACCACTAAAGTTTGCATTTCTACCCATATATTCACCTGGTACATCTGCACCTAAATGAAGGGTAGTAATCATATCAGACATAGCATATTTTTGACCACCAAGTTGTGGTATCCAAAAACTAGTTATCGGCCCATATGAATAGAGTCTAAATTCAAGCGGTCTATCTGTTGGTACATATAGATAATTTACTGTTTCAATGTCCTGTTCAGGATAACTAAAATGCCATTTCCAATCGGATGAAGATGCATATACAACTAAAGGTTCATCATTCTCGTATCCTTCTGGAGTTGCTTCCACTTTGTAGTTACTCTGGACGGAGATAATGGATAAAACAATTACAATTAGTACTGGAATCCCTACTATTAGTGATTCAACAATAATATTTCCTTTAATATACGGTGGTTCATATGAATCTGGTTGTTTAGATGCACGATATTTAAATAGTATATATACTAGCATTGCAAATACTACAATTACGATCACAGCCATAATTGCTATTGATATCCAAATGACATTGGCTTGTGTTTGCGCCTGTGGCCCTTTTGGATCCAAAACTAACAATGGCTCACAACCTGTTAGCACCGCTAATAATGTGAATAGCGATGCTAGTATCGCCCATTTAATCTTCATAAAGAGATACCCTCCCCTGCATGTTGTTGATATGAAATGTATTGAAATATTTTTGTTACATACTTCACAAAATCCATTCATCTATCTTAATACCATATACGGTGAAAAACAATAGAATGTGCTGGTTGTCAGAAAATGTTCACGGAGTTTGGTACAAAAAAATGAACATTAATTGAATAAAATATGTCAATACGTAAAAGGAAATATTAAGTTACCTTCTCTTTCCTAGCTAAGCTAGCATGGAACTATATAGAGATACGGTATATAATAGAGCAAAATCGAATCATGAAGTTGTCCTATCTGCGAATTATTCCTTAGAGAGGGAAATAACATGCGAAATTATTATCCTTTACAACCACCAATCTTTGAAAAGAGCCTAGGAAACCCAAACTATCAATATCAAGAATATTTACCTAGTAAGCTTTTATCTGATTATGTTGTATGTTACTGGTCTGTCCATTACCATCCGTTAGATACCTATCCATTACATCGAATTGTTCCAGACGGCTGTATCGATATTATATTCGACCTTCAATCAACTTCCTTAGCAAAGGGCTCCTTTGCTGTCGGCTTAATGACCACATTTGAAACAATGAAACTCAGGCAAAAACAAAACCTGTTAGGAATTCGTTTTTATGCAGATACGGCACGCCGATTTATTATGTATCCTCCCGCCGAATTAATGGATACCCAAGTACTTCTTGAGGATATATGGGGGCAGGAGGCTTCGCTTTTGCAGGAAGATTTGCTATTGTCGAAAAACCTTCCAGAGAAAATTAACAAAATTGAAATGAAGTTAGTAAAGCTTTTATCAAAAAATACACATCGCACAGATTTATTACTAGAAACAAGTATGCAATACTTGTTTACAAATCTGGGTATCTTCCCCATACGCACACTAGCAGAAAAGACCCATTTTAGTGAAAGAACGATTAGAAGGGTCTTCAAGAAGGAATTAGGTGTCAGTCCTAAAGCATTTTCTAATATTATTCGATTTCAAAGTTCATTAAAAGAACTACATGATAATCCCTCATCGTTATCTAACATAGCAGCAAATTATGGTTATTACGATCAATCGCATTATATTCATCAATTCAAACGTCATTACGGCCAGTCACCGAAGCAGATTCTATTAAAATAAAGGAAGACTTCAATCCTTGGGGATTTTATTTATTCCCCAAGGATTGGTAGTACCACAAGGGTATGCCCTAAAGGCTCTAGAACCAATCGGACATTTACTGGCAATTGATTCCACACTTAGCCTTATTGGTTTCACTTTATTCCCTGAAGTAGGGGGCTTACTGCCAGTTATATGCGGGGTAAAACTTAGATTCGATTGTCCGTTTTTTACAATAACGTACATTCATTCTTATGCTATTATGTGTTTACCACAATATAAAGGAGTGAACACGATGACAAAAAAAATGGATATAAGTTCTTTCAAGCTCGCTCAACATTTTATGAAAAATCATGCAAGACCACTTGAACGAGCACTTTATGAATACGAGTTTGAAGCTACTAATTATAAAAAAGCACTCCAAGAATTAATTGCTTTTCAAAATCCAGATGGAGGTTTTGGTCATGGACTGGAACCAGATCTTCGCTGTAATGAATCCTCTGCATTAGCAACGACATATGCACTTGGAATACTTGGGGAATTACCTGCATTCGAGGAAAAAAAGAATGTTGTTTGCCAAGCACTTGACTACTTTATCACTTCTTATCAAGATGATCATACGGGATGGGATATAATTCCAGTCGAGGCAGAGCGATCCCCACGTGCAATCTGGTGGCAATATGGTGTATTCTCCGACAATTGGGGTAATCCAAATGCAGATATTGTAGGTTTCTTCATACAATATCGGGACCTAGTAACTTACGAAAAACTTGATATGCTCATTGATTATGCAATTCAGCATTTATTAGAGACCTGTGATTTAGCAGAGATGCATGAACTTTTCTGTTACCTTCGCTTATACGAACAGCTTAAGCTAAATACGAAGAAACGTACAAAAATCGAGGATAGGCTACAGCGCTTTATTAATAATTGTGTCATTGCAGATCCTGCAAAGAGAGAAGGATATGTGGCAGGACCATTACAAATTATTGATTCGCCCAAATCAACACATTATCGTAAATTCGCCAATATACTTCCAATGGAACTAGATCATCTAATAGGTCAACAGGCAACCGATGGCGCATGGGCACCTAACTGGGAATGGCACCAATATGAAAACGATTGGCCCATAGCAGAAAAAGAATGGAAAGGCATACTCACATTACAAGCATTACGAATATTAAGGAATTTTAAGTATCTTCCTATATAATTTGTTCTGGAGGTAGGAAATATGAAACCATCTATAACTGTTCTTACATTGGGCGTAGATGATCTAGAACGCTCACTTCAATTCTATCGGGACGGCCTTGGACTACCTACAGAAGGCATTGTTGGTAGTGAGTTTGAGCATGGGGCAGTTGCTTTTTTTGAATTGCAGGCAGGAATAAAGCTCGCTATCTGGAAACGAACGGATATTGCACACGAAGCCAAGATAGAACTAGGTGAACCGAGTTCAACAGAATGTACAATTGGACATAATACTAAAAGTCGTGAAGAGGTTGATGAAGTTATGGAACAAGCTAAAAATGCAGGTGCTATCATAACAGACCCTGCTCACGATACATTTTGGGGTGGTTATTCTGGTCACTTTCAAGATCCTGATGGGCACCTTTGGGAAATTGTTTGGAATCCAGCATGGGAATTGGAATATAACCGATATGAGTAAATTTATGGCAGAGCTAAGAGCTGTCCAATGACAGCTCTATACCTAAACATGAAATTATTCCTTTCCGTGTGCATTCTTAAATTTCAGTGGCATCATTAGGCAATTTCTTTACATGTTGTAGAAATTCGAGCACTTGTTGTGCTTCTTGACGAGGATATGTAAAATCATATACGTTTGCCACCAGCTGTGATGTTTTTTCAAACAACTCACACATCACAAACAATGCTCGCCAGCATGAATCATTGTTCCCTTCAGGATATGTTTGTAATAACTGATACCACGTATCTTCCTGCAAGTATCGCTTTAAATATTTACCGTTTTTTCCAACACTTATCTTAAAGTTTGTTTCTATTCCGACATGCCACTCTAACATTTTACGTAGCATCGATCGAACAAGATTCATATGATCCATCGCATAAAGCATTTCGCAACGCCATAACCCTTTTGCCACATAAGTTGTTACCCACCAAAATTCGTTGCAACAGTCAGCGAAGAATGCAGCTGTTGGTGGCTTTACCCAATAATCCTGATCGGTTGGAAATGGTAGTTCTGAGATACGATTATCTTTATCTAACACTATCTTCGTTAACGAATCTTCATTTAGATAAATTTCCATCTCCTCAATGGGTACTAATGTAAGATCAATTCGATTACCATCGGTAAATAACATTAAATAGGAAAATCGATTTCCCAATTCTGGAGGAAACAGCTTCATATCTTCAGGTGTTTGCATAATTATCCGTTCACCAAACACATCAATCCAACCTGTGTCTTTCATAAAAGATTGTATGTCATTTACTAAAAAAGCAATATCATAATCCATAAATGGATCGACTGGTGCATTCGCATTTGTACGCGAACCATTCATTCCTACAGCACGTATACGATTATCCGCTTTAGCAACAGCTAATACTAGATTCATTATTTGATCCACAGAACGCAACTTATCTCCTCCATTCTAAAATACTTTAAGTATAACATCTTTCGTTTAAATAGTTAGAAAATATGGAAAAAAGAAGTTTAGTAGTGGTATAATAGTCTCAGTTTAATTTTTTGGATTCTATCACTCGGAGGTACATAATATGATCGAAAAAGTAAACAGAGCAAAAGAAATACTAAACCAAGTTATTATCGGACAAGAAAAAGTCGTTCATCTTATCTTTGTTTCATTATTGGCAAAGGGACACATCTTGCTGGAGAGTACGCCTGGTTCTGGTAAAACAAAACTTGCTAAGTCCTTTTCCAAAATAAGTAATGTGGATTTCAAGCGTGTTCAATTTACCCCAGATGTTTTGCCTAGCGACATTACTGGTATCCAATTCTTTAATCCAAAGTCACAGTCATTTGAAATGAGGATTGGCCCCATCCAGACTAATGTATTACTAGTGGATGAAATTAATCGTGCCACTCCTCGTACGCAATCAAGTCTATTGGAAGTCATGGAAGAACAACAAACAACCATTGAGGGAGAAACCATTCATATAAATTCTCCTTTTCTCGTAATTGCAACACAGAATCCAATTGAATCGAATCAAGGTACTTTCCCGTTACCCGAGGCCCAATTAGATCGTTTTTTAATGAAGATTCCTTTACAATACCCAACAGCAGATCAGGAGAAAAGCATTTTGTCTACAAATCAGTTGAATGACCCAATTGCCAATATTCAACCGTTGTTACAAGCAGAAGAAATAATTAAGATGCAACGGGAAATTATGCACGTAGAAGTATCAGATGTCGTGAAGGATTACTTATTAGAGATTATTCAGGAAACGAGAACCCACCCTGATAGTATACTAGGTGCAAGCACACGTGGAGCACTAGCCTTTATGCGAGCAGCCCAAGCACATGCTTATTTACAAGCTCGAAATTTTGTTAATCCTCAGGATATAAAAGAGTTGGCACCATATATACTTTCACATCGAATGATGCTTACACTAGAAGGATCGATTAAAAAATCTAGCCAAGATGTTCTGTACGAAATCTTAGGACAGGTTAACGTACCTGTGGAATTGGAGTCTCACTAATTATGCAATGGCAAATAAACACTACTGATAACAAAGTGAAAATACGAGGACTGTTAATTATTTTAACTCTCATACTGGTTATCCTAAGTGTTTGGATAAAACAGCCTTTTATCTTCATGTTCGCTGGAATGATCTTATTGCTTATCTTTCTCGGATTGATCTATGATAGGAATATTGCAAAGGGACTTATCATAGAGAATCCTAAAAGAACACTCCGCTTAACAGAGGGAGAAGAAGCCACTATTGAAATTGTACTAAAAAACAAGTCTTTCCTTCCCTATTTTAACGGTACATTCGAGATGCAAACAAACCAAAAGGTAGCTGGAACAAACAAGGAAATAGCAGCAGAAAGAATGAGACGCATTTCCTTTCGTGTGCCCTTTGTATTAAAAGGGAAAAGTTCTGTTAAGCTAGCTATACCGATTAAAGCGATGGAACGTGGTGTCACAGGTGTTTCTAATGTTGGTATCGTATTTCCTCACCTCCTGAATTTTGAAGCTATACACTTGACGTACCTTCAAAAATATCAAACAGAGATTATTATCTATCCAACCCCATTGCCCGTACATGGAATGGAAAGCTTTAAACAGATGACATTCGGAAACCAGGCGACCTTATTGTCGCCATTTGAGGATCTCCTTCACCCGCTCGGCACTAGGGATTATATACCGTCAGATTCCTTTTCTCGAGTACATTGGAAGGCATCAGCCAAAAGAAACAAATTACAAACTAAAATATATGAACGCAACCGTAATATTTCATGGACCATTTTTGTCAATATTTCCTTGACTTCGCAAATTGGCAATCGCTATACCAGTGGAGATCTAGAGTCCATCATTTCAAAAGCAGCTTTCCTTTGCCAAAGTATTACCGAGCAAGGGTATCCTTTCTCCATTTATATTAATTTGAAACAGTATGGGAATAAACCCTACCATGTTGAGTTAAATCAAGGTAATAATCAGCTAAAAAAAGTATGGGAAATGCTTGCCCGTGTAGATGGAGTAACTTCTAATATAATGAAAATGGAGGAAGTGCTGCATCAGGCTACAACAAAAATGGCAGATTCAAATTTAATTGTCTTCGTTGGTGAAATCACATCAGCTAGTGAATTACTCATTCGAAAATGGAATACACAAGGCAAGAGGTGTTATTTTATTGCAGGATCAGAGGAGAGTAACACCCTCCAACAAATTCCCAAATGAGGGGTTTTAAAACATGTGGATAAAAACTAAAATGACAAAATACTATCAGTTATTCTATGAAGGAATTCTTTTGTACTTTATTTTAGTCCCTTTTTTTGTACAGTCTGCTTTTCCCGTCCCTTCATGGAGTCTCATTATTGCGGTAGTACTGCTCATCATCATTCAGACTACACTTAGTAAATTTATGAACAATCAAATCTTCTTTATTGTTTCAATCAGTATAAACTGGGCAATATTAGTGTTGATATTTTCGTATCCTATTTTAATTAGCCTTGCTTTTTCGCTATATATGACGTGGAGATTTTTCAAACATCAACAAGTCCCTGATGCACAAAACCAGATTCATATAATCACATGGTTAGCTTTCTTTTTTCTGATTGATTCCGTTTGGTTTTTTGACACTACTCACTTCTGGATGGCAGCTGTACTATTATTCATTCTAATTGCTGGGTATGTTTCAAGTCATATTCAAGCCAGTCAGCAGCAGTCCCTCAGTTCCTTACAATATATCGTCGGAATTTTCATTGCAATTTCAATCATCAGCGTTACCTTGTTCTTTATGTTTTATGGAGTAGTACCAGTAATTAGCTTCCTTTGGTTTGGTATAAGCCAAGTAATTGTTTTCATCGGTACTATCTTCGCAAATGGTATAGACATAGCCGGATTCGACCCTGAATTCTTTCAAAACAACAAAAAAGAAAATTACGAAGAAATGGTAGCAAAAATGGCAGAAGAGGATAATCCGTTCGAAGCATTAAAAAATTTAGCAGCTGACGGAGGGCAATCATCTTACCCTTGGCTTTGGCTAATCGGCGTAACTTTGGGAGCAATTTTAGTTATTTCCCTGTTTTTATACTATCGTAAGAAACCTGTTTTTACGTACAAACAGGAAAATATACCGCCGTTTACCTCCACTCCTTTAGATAGTAAAGAGAAAAATGCAAATAAAAAGAAAGGTCGATTTCTGACGCCATTTCGTACAAATTCACTTGATCAAGTTCGTCAGCAGATACTAAAATTTGAAAAAAAAGCACAGAAAAAAGGTATTGGAAGAAAGCCGACCGAAACAATCGAAGAATGGTTTCAACGTTTAGGCGTACAGCATGCACCACTTTATCTTTATCAAGCCGTACGGTATGGCGGTAATCATTTAACAGATAAAGAAAGAAAAACATTTGAAGCGCATTTACAGAAGCTTCAATCAGATCTGGCTTTAGACTAATCTTTGTCAACAATCTGTTTTGCAGCTCCTATAGGAACAAAAATCGACAGAAACGAGTATAAAAGTGCCCAAACACAGCGAAGCGGTTCCGGAAATATACTTCGCATTCCTCTGGCGGCTGTCAGCCCTCCCCTTGCTAGGCAATACATCGCAAGCAGAAAAAAGCGCTCGTCTTTTCTAGGAGTCTACATATAGTTCCGGGCTAGTACATTGTGTTTTGGAATGGACCATTTTAGTTATGTCCCGTTCCCTTTTCAAAAAAAGCTGTTAAAATACTAGATTTGAATTGGTTATACACAAGCACTATTATTTTCTACAGTAAGCTCATGCTAAGGACGACATCTTCTGCTTGCAAAATATTATTTTTCTGTTGCTTTCTACTTCTGATATGACTGGTTATAGCTATTGGTAGCCTTTAAATTAACTATTATTTCTATATTCAGTTAACGAACATGGGGTGCTATGACATCTGGATAGAATGAATCTATGTCAAAAAGCTCTTCCAGATGATAGATTCCATTCAATCCTTTCATAGTGTATAGTTTTTCTGTAAGCTTAGCTGCTATCTTAGCAGTTAACAAAGCTTCTTGCCGACCTTGAATGCTACACTCCGCTTTCACTCTTTTACCACTAACCTCTCCAAATGCATCGATTTTCAATGCATATAACTCCTTTCCCCATCTGATTTTACTGAAAAGCCATACCATCACTTTTCGTATAGATTGATATTTTATTAAACGAAATATTCCTACTCGTTTAAGTAACATGATTACATACGTTATAACTTTGGAATCAAAGCATAGTCGAGTAGATACAGTGGGTATCTGCAAGGTATGAGGAAGGGAATTTTGATCTGAAAAATAAAAACGATATCCCTTTCTTTCTCCAAGCTCCTTACCAAAATATGTAGTTTTCCCACTGCTAAATGTGTCCACATTGACCTTTTCCCAATTTGAATAAACCTGAAATCTTGTATTCAGATTATCTATTGTCCATTCAATCGCTGCCCTACCATGTCGATCTCCCAATCCTAGCATGACATATATATCCATTTCCTCTGTATTATCTAGGTAGCTTTTTGTATGACGAGCTAATAGATTTGTAAGTCCTGGGGCTAAACCAACGCTTAACACTGCAGCTGTTTTATGATTCATTGCTTCTGTTTGTAGTTCTTCGATACGCGATAGGAATGAATGATTTGCAGAAATATCAATATAATCTACGTTATTTGCAAAGCAAGCCTGTATGAAACCTGTATCTTTTTGATCAAGGCACATTACTACTATCCTTACTGTTTCAAATAAATCTGATGGTAACGACTTTGTTATATCTAATTCAAGAGGTATCACCGAGCCATTTGTTGTACTGCAAAATTCTCTTGCTTTACTAAAGCTTCTTCCAGCGGCGATTACTTTGTCAGGATATAAATTCTCCAGCTGTTGGCAAATCAATCTTCCTACATGGCCATACCCACCTACGACAAGTATATGGTCCTTCATATTGTTTCTTCCTTTCTCTTTTATAAAATGGCTAGATATGAATTACAATGAGTACTGTTCCAAGGAACATCATTGTTATGGTTATCCAAGTATACTTGGTAACTGAATCAATCCCTCTAAAAATTACTGTGGTTAGGAATATAGTTAGTATTGGTTCAGCAGCCGCAATAACACTTACATATGAAACCTGCATTCTTTGAGTTGCTAGGAAGAAGAACAACGGACCTATACTTGTTAATACACCAGAAATAAGGTAGTAAGGATTAATTACCCTAACATTTTTCTTTATATTAGTAATAAACTCTCCACGAATGGATTGATAACAAATAACGAAAACTAAAGAAGCCAGTGTCCCCACCCATACACCAAAAAAAGCATCATTCATTTCGATTAAACCTTGTTTTCTAATTCCTTGGCCAACTCCGAAGATCAAGGCAGAGAATACCGCTAATCCAAATCCCATATACGAATACCTTTTTGGATCGCGTTGGTGTTTCGATGCTTCTATCCTATTCAATCGAAACCCCTCATTTAATACTCCCGCAAGTAATAGAACCATACCAATTCCCGGTAATAATGTAATCTCTTCATTAAGAAAAATGAGAGCAAATATAGTTGTAAAAATAGGAGTAGAATTTCGAATAGCAGAAGCCTTCGATGGACCAATATAGGAAATACTTGAAAACAATGTTAGCCTACCTATTCCAGTAGTACACAATCCCGCAAGTAAAAAGAAGAAGAAAGCTTCCCATGAAAAATGAAAGTCCCACCCCCTTAACCCCATTACAATGAAACAAAGAACACCTAATAAAATTACATTTATCAGAACTGTTATAAACAAGCCGTTATCACTATGAGGAGCTCGCTTTATTCCTTTCTTTACAACTACATTGTTAACAGCAAACATAAAGGCTGATAAAATAGCAAAAATAACACCCATAGTATACTCCTCCTTTAAAAATAAGATTGAATTAAAAGACACACCATGTAGTCTTAAAATGGACCCGCAAGTTTTTTAGTTTAGCTTCTAAACTAAATGTTTAAAAAAATTGCAATCAGCAGTTTTTGATTGCCACTGATTGCTCGTGACTATTCACCATCATTTTCTTCGTTTAATATACTCGTAAATGTTTTTACACATTTTTCAAAAATGGCGATTTCGTCTGAACTTAATTGTTCTCTCAGCTTTCGATAAAAATTCTGATGCAGTCTCCTATGTGCCTGATATGCTACTACTCCCTTTTCTGTTAATGAAATCTCTACAGCCCTTGAATCCTCAGGGTGTGGGGTTCGACACACAATCCCCTTCTTCTCTAAACGCCCTACAACCTGTGTAATTGCACCTTTTGTCACTCCCAGTCGATCAGCCAATTGACTCATTAGTATATTTCTGTCTTCTCCAATTGCATCTACTGCATGAATCTCACTTGGAGTCAAAGTACCCGCATCACTGAAGGTTCGAGGATTACGTTCCAGGCGTCGAAGTTGAAAGATTAACTTACCAATACTATGGCTACTATCCTCTAATTGCTTATAATTATTATTCTTCATACCAATTAGTATAGATACTAAACTAAATAAATGCAACTATTACCCATAATTATATTTTTAAAGGTCATGTTAATAATCACAAAGTGAGAACCTAGTTTTTGTCTAGCCTATCTAACCTAAAACCCTAAACCAACGTCTCCCATAATACTACAACTAGGCTTGCGTTTGAGAACCAATCGTGGTAATCTGGATGTACTATGATTAAAGGAGTGAAGGTTATTTATGTTTTTATCTGCTGTGCTTCAACTTGCTATTGCCTAAATACGGGATACGTATGCCCATTTTTAGCAAGCCAATCGCAAGTTACAAGCAGCGGATAAACACCTGAACTCATTGGATAACCATGGTGTATACTTTTTAAGTATTTACCATTTATACACTGGGCAGGGCGTCCATACGCTCTGTCCAGTTTTTGTTTCTTATGGTATATCCCTCCTTGTACTTGCTGGCTTTTAGATAAAATTAACAAGGAGCGAAAGGTATTATGAGTTTATTAGATGTAAATGCTTTGACACATGGTTACGGAGATAAAATAGTATTAAAAGATGTATCATTTCGCCTGTTAAAAGGGGAACATATCGGGTTAGTTGGACCAAATGGCGCAGGCAAATCTACCCTCTTTCAACTGTTAACTGGAGAATTAATTGCTGATGAGGGAACCATCGAATGGCATCCTAAAGCACATATCGGTAATCTCGAGCAACATATTCATTTAACTTCTGGAACTAGTATTCGTCTATTTCTACAAGGAGCATTTCAAACATTATTTGATGCAGAGAAGGAAATGGAAGACCTTAGTGAACAAATGGCGAATCCTCATACTGATAATTTGGATAACATATTGAAACGGTATAGTGAACTACAAACCTTGCTCGATCAACATGATTTTTATACCATTCCAGCTTCTATCGAAGAAGTTGCTGCAGGACTCGGACTAACCCAATTAGGACTAGATAGAGATGTGAGTATGTTAAGTGGTGGACAGCGTACTAAATTATTACTTGCTAAGCTGCTTTTACAGAAGCCCGATGTACTTTTGCTTGATGAGCCAACAAACTATTTAGATACTGCACATATCGATTGGTTAACCAATTATTTACAAGCGTATCCCTATGCATTTATCCTAATCACACATGATACTCATTTTATGAATGAGGTCGTTCAGGTGATCTATCATTTAGAACATAAAAACTTAACAAGATACACAGGAAACTATCAACAATTTTCAGCGGCCTATGCATTAAGAAGGCGACAAATTCATTTACAATATGAAAAACAACAAGCAGAGATTCAAAAGCTTGAAACATATGTACAAAAAAATAAAGCACGCGCATCGACTGCCAAGATGGCAAAAAGTCGGGAAAAAAAGCTACAAAAAATGGAACGTCTGGATAAACCGACAAATAATCCCAAACCAATGTTTTCATTTACCGTATCTCACCAACCAGTCAATAAATTACTGCAAACTGAAAATCTACAAATCGGCTATGATAAACCATTGTTTTCCAATGTAAATTTAAAATTGGAGCGTGGTGAAAAAGTAGCGCTTGTTGGACATAATGGAATTGGAAAAACAACCACATTAAAAACATTACTTGGTGAGTTAACAGCACTAGATGGTTCCATTACCATCGGCGAGAGGGTTTTACCAGCATATTTCGAGCAGGAAATGCCGTCCATTGCCAAAACTACTGCATTAGAAACAATTTGGTCAGCTTTTCCACACTTAACACAAAAGGAAGTACGACAAAACCTTGCAAGATGCGGACTCAAAACCGAACATATCTTCCAACCACTCTCTTCACTTAGTGGAGGTGAACAAACAAAGGTCCGTTTATGTAAATTAATGTTAGCAAAGAGTAATTTCCTCATTTTGGATGAACCAACGAATCATTTAGATGTTGTAACAAAGCAAGCACTTCAGGAAGCACTAGAAAACTATACGGGAAGTGTTATTCTTGTATCCCATGAACCTACATTTTATGAAAATTGGATAACACAAGTATGGAACATGGAGCAGTGGAGATAACACATTTGTAATGATTTGCTATTAAGGAAACATCACTTGCATGAGAGCTAAGCTGACTAATGACCGTTGACATGTTATGTATTGACAATTAAAAACAAAAACTCCCAGCTAAGAACAGAAGCAGAGACAAAAGAATGAAGAAACAATAAAAAGCGAAAAGATAATTAGTTTAAATTAATTATCTTTTCGCTTTTTGATTAAAATCATTCATTTAGCACCCGAAATAAGCGAGACTCCGGCGGGAATAGCAGGCGTCCGAAGATCCACGTGGTAACATGTTTTTCTTCACCAAGTTACTCCCCACTACTTATGGTCATTTGTCACTAGGCTCTACCTGTCCAACAATATGTAACATTGTATTTCTTTCCTGCTGAATACCTTCGATAACACCTTGGCTTATCTCTTGATTTGTCAGCCATCTTGAATAGTTGCTTACGACCTTAAAGCCCAATTGTATTTGGCGATACTGACAATTTGCTGGCACATATAAATAATCCTTTATTCGTTCACTATCTGCACTACTATTAATGATATGAAAGAGCTGCCAATCCGATAATTGATCAGTAACTACTTTAATGATTGATTCTTTGGCATCTGACCTTACCCAAGCAACGACTTGTTGTATCGGACCGAGCATCAAAATTGCTGTTTTAAGTTGTTCCTCTAGTTTCTGTATTTGCCGATAATTAACATAGATCGGATATATATGTTTCTGCTGTTTAGTAGAATGCTTTATACGTTTTACTTTTTCTTCCTCTCTAGCAATCACAGAAACATAGTTTGACTGATTAGCATACCAGCTCACTACATCTGCTAGCATCCCTGTTCCGCCTACTACCAAAACATGTTTCATGGAATGATTTCCCTCCAGGTTATTCATCTTTTTTTAGATCAACCTTTTGTACTTCATATTGGAATCCGAGATAACGATAATTTTGGCGAATATACATTTCTCTCGGAGTATCCTCACCATCAGCAACTAATATAATGGTTTTATTAGGGAATTGATCCATTACAAACTTTTGTAATCGCTGAGCAATTCCCTTTTTACGAAATGCCTGGTGCACGTGTAACCCATCGATTTCAGCAGTATCTTCTTTTATGATTACTTCCAACGAACCGACAGCTGTACCCTGATAATATGACATAATTTGCATAAACGTTTCATCTTGAAAATGCCGTCGATATAGAGCAGGTTTTGCCTTTGCAAATTCTTCACCGAATTCTAAATCCTGTTCATATTGTACCTGTAAATAGTCATCGAAGTTTACTTCCGATACGATTCGTATCGTAATATCGGGATGATTATCTGTAATAGGAAATTGTTCTGGTTGAATAGCATATAACTCTAAATAACCATACTCAAAAGATTGATGATGAAAAAACTGAATTAATTCTTCTGATGGCTTACGATTTTCAGGAAAATAAAACTTAACATGCTTCTGTCCATTTTTCTGGTGAAATTCCTTCAAATACGTTGCTGCCTCTATAAACTCTTGTAGCGTGGGCATTCGATGAAATTGAAGATAATTACTATCATATTGAATTAACATCTCTGGGTTATGATAATGCGAATACAATTCAGTTCCCACTACCAGGTGACTTTCCGTATAAATATCATTAAAGCTTATTTTTCGCATCTCTTTTCTCCTAACAATCCCTATTTTTCCTTACGTTAAAAAAAGTGAAACTTCAATCAGTGGGGTTTTGTTTATCCCCCACGGATTGTTCGTACCACAAGAGTATGACCTAAAGGCCTTTGAACTAATCGGACATTTACTGGCAGCAATCGATCCCCAACTTACCCATATTGGTTTCACTTTATTCCTTGAAGTGGGGGTCTTACTGCCAGTTGTATGCGAGATAAATCACAATATCTATTATACAAAAATAATCATACAGTTTGATAAAATTATTGACTACCTATAGAATCAAGTTAACTTGAGACTCCTATTCATTTAGCTATCTTAAAGTGAAACTTCAATCAGGGAGGGTTTATTTATCCTCCACGGATTGTTCGTACCACAAGAGTATGACCTAAAAGCCTTTGATCCAATCGGACATTTGCTGGCAGCAGTTGATCCCCAACTTACCCATATTGGTTTCACTTTATTCCTTGAAGTGGGGGTCTTACTGCCGGTTGTATGCGGGATAACAAAAGCGTAAGTACCCAATTAGAAACGTAGCGACTAGAGCGAGTCAACGGAGATAAAGGAATCACGGTGTTATAATTTCCTATACAATAAAAAACCGACTCCCTGCAAAAGCCAGAGCCAGCCAATTTTTATCTTGTTTATTTCATTATAATCTAGCTATCTTATAACTAGAGAACCCTTTTGCTTTATTTACTTTTTTCTAGCTGGCTTTCTACAGGTTTCATATGAATAGCGCTATCCGACAATCCCTCCATTGCTTCAAGCAATATCTCATTATAACTAGGATGAGGATATAAGGGGAATCTTAAGTCTTCATCTCTTCCAGCCATTTCTAAAGCGATGATTCCAGAACCGATTAATTCTATTGCATTCGCACCGATTGTATGAACGCCTAGTAGTAGATCCGAATTATTATCTTTTATAACCTTTGCTACGCCACTTTTTTGATTCGAAATCATTGTATAACTATTTCCACTATAGCTAAATTGACTTGTTTTTACTTGAAACCCCTGTTCTTTCGCTTCTTCTTCTGTTAACCCAACTGTAGCTATCGGAGGAACACTGCGAACAATGGTAGGCATCATCGTTAGATCAACCTCACTTGGCTTCCCAGCAATAATTTCCGCTGCAACCTTACCTTGTTTCATTGCCTTTGTCGCTGAAAATGTTCCACCAGTAACATCACCAATAGCAAATATCGATGGAACCGAAGTCCTCAATTGTTTATCTACTTGTATAAATCCATGATCCGAACATTTAACCCCCAGTCTATTAAGCTCCAGTGAAGTAGTTGCTGGCTGCAATGCTGTTGCCATATAAAGATGTGTACCTGAAAGAGATATCTCCTTTTGATTATTCTTCAGTAATCCCACCTGGACATAATTCGAATCCGAGCTTACCTTTTCTAATTGATATCCCCTATAGACTTTTATTTTGTCCTTCTTTAGAACTCGCCTTAATTCACGATTAATCGTATGGTCAAATGAAAAATCCTTGTTATCAAGCACCATCGAAACAGCAGATCCTAGCTTATGAAAACTGCATGCTACCTCTAAAGCATAAGCATCACTACCATAAACAATCAGCTCCTCTGGCACTTCATTCAATTCATATACAGTATGACCAACCAAAATCCGATCGTTTTCACCTATTGTGGATGGCATTACAGCAGTACTGCCAGTAGCTATGATTGCCTGATTAAAATCAAACAGTTCAAAACGATGCCCTAATTCCACACCAATTCGATTATCGTTAATGAAATTTGCCCTTCCACGAATAATTTCTACTTTATTTGCCTGACATAAATTCTCAACCCCGGATCTCAATCGCTGGATGATCTGATCTTTATACGAAATTAATTGAGCAAAGTCTACAGCTGGTGTTCCTACACATATGCCAAATGATTGGAAGTCTGCTACAGAAGCCACTTGCTGGGCAGCATGGCTGAAAACTTTTGAAGGTATACACCCTCTATTTAAACAAGTACCACCAAGCTGGTCCTGTTCAATTACGGTTACCTGGATTCCTAGCTGGGCTGCACGAATAGCTGCATTATAACCTCCTGGTCCTCCACCTATGATTATTAATTCGCGGTGCTCTGCAAATTCTCCTACTACCAATTAGATCAACTCCAATAATAACTTGTTTGGGTTTTCAACTAATTCAATAAATCGATTTGTAAAGGCAATCGATTGAGCCCCATCGATAACCCGATGATCAAATGACACGGATATATTCATTATCGAACGAATTGCTATTTCATCATCATCCAAGACAATGGGCATTCTTTTTGTCTTATAAAATGTCATTATGCTAGTCTGTGGATGATTAATAATTGGGGTAGCTCCTGTACCACCAAGTGGGCCCACATTATTAACAGTAAAGGTACCATGCTTCATGTCGCCTGCTGTTAATTTCCCTTCTCTTGCTTTTATGGTTAATTCCTTCATCTGCTTGTTAATCGTTCGAATGGATTTCTGATCTACATCATAAATGACCGGAACTAATAACCCTGCTTCTGTGTTTGTAGCTATCCCCATATGGTAATCGGTTAAAAGTCGGATAACCTCATTTTCCTCATCTAATCTTGCATTAAATAGCTGATGCTCTTTTAAACAAATAACCGTTGCTTTAACCAGAAATGCAGCGAGGGAAATACTATCTCCTGATAGCTTTAACGTCTTTCTAAGCTCATTAAGGTTCGTCACATCTACTTCATCAAAATGGGTAACATGTGGAATTGTCAGCAAGGAATGGCTGACTTTAGTCGCAATTTGCTTTCGGATGCCTTTGAAAGGAATCGTTGTGCCCTCAGCATCCTCCCTTATACCGGTATGTGATTCCCCTTGATTATCGTTGCAAGCATTTGACTGGTTGCTGAATCGATAGACATCTTCCTCTAAGACGCGCCCAGCTGGACCACTTCCCTTAATCTGTTCAATATCAATACCTAGCTCCCTAGCAATCTTTCTCGTATAAGGAGCTGCTAATATTCGATTATAGGGATTACGGAATGAATTTTGACTATCTAAAGCTGATGCTGCCCCTTCATCCACCAATACTTGCTGTTCAGCTTTCGTTGTGATTACAGCATCTTTGCCTGTATCAATTTCCATTATTACGGTGCCAACCGTTACAATATCTCCAGTTGCATAATAGATTGATTTAATCTTTCCTGCTGAAGGTGCAGGAATCTCAGCAACCATTTTATCTGTCTGTAACTCTACAAGCGGCTGATCTACCTCTACTTCATCACCTACATCAACAAAGTAATGAATAATTTCACCCTCATTCATTCCTTCACCAATATCCGTAAATTTTATTTGAACCACCAGCTCACCTCCTAAAACTCGTAAACTTGTTTTATGGCTTTCGACACACGTTCCTTTGTTGGCAAATAATCATTTTCCAAGGCGAATAACGGAACTGGCACATCGAAGCCAGTTACCTTTTCAATCGGAGCCTTGAGAAAGAGAAAAGAAGTATCATTGATAATAGATATAATCTCGCTTCCAACGCCACCTGTCTCATGGCCTTCATGTACAATAACAACTCTACCGGTTTTCTGAACCGAGCCGGCAATAATCTCTTTGTCTAGCGGGTATAATGTCCGGAGATCGATGACATCACAGGATATCTGATACTGTTTCATTTCCTCTACAGCAGCCTCTACAATTGGGAGCATGGCACCCCAGGCAAGAATAGTAACATCTTCCCCTGCTTGCAAAGTTTTTCCCTTTCCAAGCTCAATCCGATAAGCATTCATAGGTACCTCTTCCCGTTGACCTCGATATAGACGCATCGGCTCCAGGAATAACACAGGATCAGGATCTTCAACTGCTGCAATAAGCAATCCCTTGGCATCATAAGCATTAGAAGGGCAAACAACTTTTATACCTGGCAAATGTGTAAAGAGAGCTTCTACACTATCAGAATGAATTTCCGGTGATCTTACCCCTGCACCATATGGTGCGCGTATCACCATTGGTATATGATAATGTCCTAACGTACGTGTACGAGTCCTAGTGACATGGGTGGCGATTTGTTCCAAAGCAGGATAAATAAACCCTAAAAACTGGATTTCAACTACTGGTTTTAGCCCATTCAAGGCCATACCAACTGCTGTTCCTACAAAACCTGCCTCACTTAATGGTGTATCAATAACACGGTGGTCTCCAAACTTCTGCTGCAACCCATCTGTTGCACGGAACACTCCACCATTCTTTCCGATATCCTCCCCAAGTAAAAGTATGTCATTATCCAGTTCTAGCATTGTTTGTAACCCGTTATTTATTGCCTGAATAACTGTAAGTGAATTTGTTTTAACCCCTGACCTCTTCTCTAACTCCTTTGACATCACCATGATTAGTTTTGCCTCCCTGTCGAGATAATGCTTTCCTTTTGTTTTTCGATCGTCCATGTTGGTTTTTCAAAAACATAGTCAAACATATCCGCTGCATTCGGCTTTTGATAAGATTCCATTCTCTGGATAGCCTCATCAATTTCTGCTTTGATTTCGTTAGTAATTGTAGCTGCCCAATCACCATCCCATATATTGTAATGCTTCATATATTTCTCTAATCGCAATACGGGATCTATCTCTTCTCGGACACGGTTTATCTCTTCCTGATCTCTATATTTGGAAGGGTCATCCGCTGTTGTATGCGCGCCGAATCTTACTGTAACAGCTTCGATTAACGTCGGCCCTTCTCCTAAACGGGCTCTTTCTAGTGCTTCTTTCACAGCAAAATGAACCGCAAAAATATCCATCCCGTCAACACGTTTACCAGGAATATCATACGCTTCTGCTTTTTGGGCAATTGTCTGGGAATTCATTTGTTTGTTCACTGGTAACGAAATCGCAAACCCATTATTTTGGTTAAAGAATACAACAGGTGCTTTAAATACACTAGCTATATTAATGCCTTCATGAAAGTCCCCTTCGGATGTTGCTCCATCACCAAAATAAGCTATCGCTGCATTTTTTGTTCCTTTATATGTCTCAGCCATTGCTGCACCAGCAGCATGGGGTAAATGTGTAGCGATTGGTATGGAAGCGGCCATAATATGTTTTTCCCTAGAGGGCAAACAACCTTCAATACGACCATTCCAATGCAGTAACATCCTATCTAAATCTGCACCGAATGTTAATGATGCACCATGATCTCGATATGTTGGAAACATCCAATCTTTATCAGCTAAAGCTAATGCACTTCCCACCTGAGCTGCTTCTTGCCCCGCGAATGGTACATATGTGCCTATCCGTCCTTGCCTCTGTAAGGCTACCCCCTTTTGGTCATATGTACGAATTCGTAGCATGTGATAATAAAATGACTTAACCTGGTCTACAGTTATCTCCGTTTCATATGCATGATCCAGCAATTCGCCATTTTTATTCATAATTTGAAATGGATACCGTTCTTTCATCTCAACCCCACCTTTTAATAAGATTAAGAAAACATAACTATCTGTTATGAAAAGAATTATCTTTTAAAGTCCCATTTCGGTCTTTGATTTCGTACATAGAAATTATTTCTTTTATGCTGTTCCTGCAATTGTCTTTGACACTTTTTATTAGCAGCTTCTATTGTTGTAATATTTTCTAGTCTCGCTTGCTTATATATATCTAAGACGGAATTATAGATAGATTTTGTTTTTACTAATACACGCTCTTTATTTGATCCATATAGTTCATCAGCTACCTGGATTAGACCACCTGCGTTAACTATAAAATCAGGTGCGTACATAATCTCTCTTTCTCGTAGTCTCTCCGCATCTAACTTACTAGCTAATTGATTATTTGCAGAACCGACTACAGCCTTGACATTTAGTTGGGGAATCGTCCTTTCATTTAGTATTCCTCCCATTGCACAAGGCACAAAAATATCTGCATCTACCGTGTAAATATCTCTGCTATCGACTGCAATTACTGAAGCTCCAGCTACCTTGGCTTTTTCCTTGATATCATCTATCCGTTTTTCATTGATATCTGTAACGTAAAGCTCTGTGCCTAATTGTAATAAATGTTCAGCTATTCTTGTACCAACTTTTCCTAAGCCTTGGATAGCATACCTTTTACCACTTAGATCATCATTGCGATATAAAAACTGACAAGTAGCTTTTAAAGCATAGATCATCCCTTGAGCTGTAGGAATTGATGTATCCCCACTACCGCCAAATTCTTCCGGGATCCCATTAATAAAATTTGTCTCCTTAGAAGCGTGGACAAAGTCATCCATCGTCGTTCCCATATCAGTCCCAGTATAGAATCTACCATTTAATGAATTGACAAACTGACCAAAGGAACGAAACATAGCTGGAGACTTATCCTTTTGTGGATCACCAATTATTACTGCCTTTCCCCCTCCAAAATCAACGTCACTGGCGGCACACTTTGCTGTCATCCCTTCAGATAGACGAAGGACATCTTCTAACGCCTCACTTACATCCGTGTATGGATACATACGAGTACCACCTAATGCAGGCCCAAGCGTTGTATTATGAATAGCAATAATAGCTTGTAAATTAGTTGAAGGATCATTACAAAATATGACTTGCTCATGACTCGAAATTTTTTGAAACATATCGACCTCTTTTGCATTGAATTGCTCAAGTTGTTTCATTTTAATCCCCCCATTATCTAATTCCTTATTTACGTGGCAGCTGATAATTTTTCGTTAATAACTGCTTTAGGTAGAATGGCTTGTTGAACCTCCCCCTTTCCTATAAAGCCATGTTGATTTTTGACAGTCACATCTGCTGTAACCCCTCGCTTACTAATTTGGGTAACAATCGCAGTTACTTGAATAACTGTCCCTAGACCTGATGGGGCAAGATGCTGTACTGAAACCGCTGCCCCCATTCCCTCTTCATGTTCTTCTAAATAAGGTATTATTAACTTTCTAGCTGCCCATTCCATATGGTATACCATGGAAGCGGTTGAGTATGCAGGGTGGACTAGCTCCCCACCAAACTGCGCAAACATTTCCCGAGTTACTTCTACAGTTAACGTCGCTGTATCTCCTACTTGTAGCCCATCTTTCATCAATTCCACCCTTCCCTTAAGCATTCGTTGTATGCGCTTACATATTTTCCGAGAAAGAACTTCTGTTACACCCACTACATAGATTTTCCATATATATCTAAATATTTTATATATTTTGGATGTTACAATATTGAATCATTTTAGTCAACAGCAAACTGTTAACTAAAATGAAGAAATAAAGTGAAACTTCAATACATGGGGTTCTGTTTATCCCCCACGGATGGTTAGTACCACTAAGGGTATGACCTAAAGACCCTTGAACCAATTGGACATTTACTGGCAGTTGTTCCCCCTCTTTCCTATATTCGTTTCAATGTTACTTAAAGGTCGGGGTACTACTGCCAGTTATATGCGGGATAAACCCTAAATTGGTGAAGCATGTTAGATTATTGATGATTAATATGCATTAACACACCTTCCAAACCCTTGTTAATATGCTGTTTCATTAAAGCAATCGCATCATCCTCATTACCCTTCAACAAAAGCTCGATTAGACGTTCATGTTCCTTCACAAAGGATGGATAGAAATCGCCTTTAACCATACTAATACGCATATAATGGATTTTTGTCCTGATTGCTTCTAACAACGCCAATAGCTGACTGTTTTTGGAAGCGTGAATAATAATATCATGAAACTGTTGATCTAGCTGTCCTAATTCAATGACTTTATCCCGCTCATACGCCTTAATGGTGTCATGTAAATTTTTCTGCAATTGTTCCTCTTCCGCTTCTGTAATATGTTCAATCGCCAGACGGATCGCTAAGGCCTCTAAGCTTTCTCTGCATTGAAATATATCTACAACATCTTTAACAGTTGGTTTATACACTCTCACATAACCATCGTTATATGTAAGTAGCCCATCTTGAATAAGCATTCTAATCGCTTCTCTAACAGGACCTCGGCTGATTCCTAACTTTTTGGCCAACCTTGCTTCAACCACACGTTCGTACGGTTTATATTCCCCCTTCACAATTTCCTCTTTTAAAATATGATACGCCTGTAAATGTAATGATTCTGGTTTCACTATACGAGTCATCGTTACCTCCCTATGCAGTAGCAGTTATCAATAAGTTCTGAATATATAGATTTCATTATAGCAAAATACCAGTAATGTGTTTATAGTAAATAGAATAATATTTAGAAAAACGGAGCAAAATTCGCTCAGTCCTTATCACTACATGCTCAGATTTACGCTTCCTCTAGAAGCTATTATGGAATAATAGCTACTGCTTGACCACCACTCCGGCTGCCCACTTCCCTTTCCGTGGGGTTTGTCCTTCCGCTAACTTTTTTAGCAAAACCCGCTCAAAAAAGTGGATCTTCAGGTCAAACATTTCCCACAGGAGT
>NZ_CANMAB010000021.1:0-46985 GCF_947495635.1 uncultured Virgibacillus sp.
GTCAAAATGATATTGCTTAGCCATACGTAATCCCTCCAAATTATTCCATTTATAATGTCAGAATAACGAATAACTTTATGGTTTTTAAAATATCCTGCTTAACTTGACGGCTATGGGCCTTGCCCGCGGAAAACGATTATAGTTTCACGGTGCGGCGTGATAACATGATTATTCGTATTTTGAGTAAAGAAGTTGTGTTTTGTCCTAACCTCTTTCTTTATCTAAAATTCCTTTGTATCGACCTTTGAAAAGGTGAATAAAGCTTTCCTTTATTTAATAATGTCCTCTGGGGAAATAAACAGATTAAGAATTCCTTCAGGACTCGATAGACGAAACATTCCTTTGTTATAATCTAACCTCATCTTTTTCGCAAAAAATATGGCTTGTTGGTTTTCAACATATACCGTAAAATCTTTGTTTTTTATTTGTTGATAGTTGGTTTTCTGTTGATCTGTAAAGCGTAACGTCGGAATTCCGTTCACACCACAGCCACAGCCTTCTATATCATACCAAAATAACAAATAAGGATCGTGTTGCTTCTCTAACTCTGCTAATTTGTCTTTTGCTTTTTTAGATATATTAAGCTCAATTTCATTGTTCTTCATCTTTACGTCAACCCTCAATTATTTTTTGGCAAACTGCTTTTTTAATACTCGTTCCATAGGTCCAGGAAGCACCTGATATAATCTGCTTCCTGCATCCATCCACCATGGTAAATTGATTTCTCGTTTCTTTACAAACAAATAACGAATGATTTTTTGTGCCACCTGATCTGGATCAAGCATATATTTTTGAACGTTCTTTTGATAGGTTCCATCGGGATCTGCAGAAAGAAAAAAATTAGTTTGAACAGGTCCTAAATTTACGGCAGTTACTTCTATTTTACTATCCGTTAATTCTTGTCGAAGCCCATTAGTAAAACCCAATACTGCATGCTTGGTTGCACTATAGATCGCTGCCTTTGGCGTAGCAAGCTTTCCAGCTTGTGAAGCGATATTAATGATGTGCGCTTCTCCTTCAAGTGTAGCAAAATAAGGAAGTATCTGCTTCGTTATTTGGATTAGCGCATGAACATTTAATTGAAACATTCGCTCAATATCTTCTTCATTCATGTGCATGACATCTTCAAAAATTCCTATTCCCGCATTATTTATTAGACCTTGGATTTTTTGATGTTCAGTTAAGATATTGGCTATCACTTGTGTACGGTCTTTACGATGCTCTAAGTCCACCTTATAAACATAGCATTCTACAGAAAATTGTTTCTCTATCTGCTCCTTGATCTTTTCTAATTTATTTATAGAACGAGCCAATATAATTGGTATACCACCATTTTTCGCAATGTGCCATGTTAGCCTCTCTCCAATGCCACTTGAAGCTCCAGTAATGATAATCTTTTTACCTGATATCTTAGTTTGCATAATAAATAAGCTTTCCATCCTCCGTTTTTTTAGTAATACGTCCCTCGTTCTCTAAATAATCTAATTGGCCAATTGTTTCAGACATCGTGAGATCGATTTGATTTTTGAATTGCCTTGGAAATATTTGTGTGCATAATTGAAACGGTGTTTGCGGCTGAGTTATTAATAAATCAAAGACCTTATCTGCTCTTTCCTGCTGTTTTTTTAGTCTGTTTTCGATTAAGCTCTTAGGTTTTTGTACCACCTGACCATGTCCTGGTAACACACAGTCCACTCGCAAATCAATACATTTTTGTAAATTACGGCGATATTGAAGCATAGGCTTTGGTCTAAATTCGATCGACTCGCCCGGTGATGGTGGTTCCATAAGTGGGTTAGAAGAAATATGCTCTAATATATGATCTCCCCCAACTAGTAGCCGATCGGTTTTACGTAAAAAAGAAAGATGACTTTGCGCATGACCTTTCGTATCAATCACTTGCCAACCTGGATGACCAGGAAGTTCATCTCCTTCATCTATAAAACGGGTTAGTTCACCTTTTCCTACATAATTTAATGGCGCACTCAATTTATTTAAATACGGAAGAAATGTTTCTGGAATGCCAGAAAGCGAAAAATACTTCTCAAAAAATTGCTTATAATGCTGAAGATATAATTCATCACGTTGGATCCATGGATCCACATTAGCATGTGCAATTATACGCTCTGCTCTGGGAAACTGATCAATTAATCCTATATGATCAGGATGATGGTGCGTTAAAATCACTTGTTCAATGTCTTTTGGAAAATAACCCATTCGCTTTAGTTGTTCTTTGAGTGTCTCCCAAGCTTCCTTTGTCTTTACACCTGCATCTATGATAGAAAGCAAATCGCCTTTTAACAGATAGATATGAACATCACCTACTGCAAAAGGGGTGGGTACCGTTATTTGACTAATCGTTTTATCCATTACTTTCATACTTACATTCCTCCGAAATGAATGATCATTCATTTTTAATCTATTTTACCTTGTCACACCCACATTGTCGATTAATTACACTATCATTTTGGATAAACTCTTTCGGTACCTCGACGGATTGATCATACGCATCTCAATTTATTCAGTTACAAAACAAACGATGTATTGCTCTTTCTACTATTTTCGGCAAATACTCAAAACTATACGTGATCTCTAGTCGCTCTGTCCATTGATGAGGATCTTTTCCTAACGGACCTATATTTAAAACAGGCATCGTTAATTGTTCCATGACATCTTCCGGAATTTCAAAACCATTATTTTGTAATGGCATATTAGACGTATAGTTTTTTAAACTTCCTAGCGTTGAAGGAGGTCCAACGAAGCTTAAATCTGACAGACCAGTAAAAAACTCCGATACAGTTAAGTTAATTTGATATTTCTCTTTCGTATACGTCGTAATTTCCTTCATCACTTGCTGAATGTATGGATCTGTTCCTGAAGAAACTGCTGGGTAAAACGGTGGACAATAGAATAAAATGATCATTGGAGCTAAATCTTTACACATAGATGCTAAATCCTGGACAAGTAATGTAGAAAAATCCCTATCTCCCTCTGTGCGTTGACTAACCAATAAATTCTGCCTACGATTAATCTCTGCTTGTCCATAACGTTTGACAGCTTCCTGATATAATTCTTCATACATCATTACATTAACTTTAATTGGCGGCATGGTAAAATCGGTGGCAATTTCAGAGAAATGATCCGCTTTTTCCTGGATATAGTGCTCTATATTTTGGGCAGCGTCCATCGCACCTTGAAGCAATTTTAAATTTATATCATGTAAGGATTGTTTCATATATAAGACATTATACATGGCAATTGCTGATTGAGGGGTCTTTACGGAATAATTCTCTTTTAAATCTCGTTGCATCAGACTAACTGGTGGAGGCGTTACTTCATCACCAATTCTTTCTATAAAAGCTTCATCAAGCTCTAGCTGTTGTGACAAGAAACTAATCATTAAATTAGGATTAACGCCTGAAAAAGGTTCTCCCACATGCGACTCTTTACCGTAACAATAAAATCCCGGTAATATTTTTCCAATTGAACCAGTATATACATAATAAGCTTCATCGCCAGGATATTTGCTAAACATTGGCTCACCGTTTAAACATGCCAGATATGTTAGCTTCTGCTTTTCCTTCCATTCATGGAGTATAGGTAAAGCTGTTAACATTCCTTTTGAATTGACTTCTTCATCCGGAACAGTAAGTAATAGTATATTACCATCAAACTCACCGTCAATTGCTTTCTCGAGCATAGAAAGGTGTACTGTTAAACCTGCCTTCATATCCATTGTGCCTCTTCCAAACAACCAGTTTCCAGTCTCCATATCTTGCTGAACCGCTTTAGATAATCGTTCCTTTTGTTTATACAATTCTTTTGTCAATGCTTTTGGATGAAATGCAAGGTTTTGTAGTGATCCAAAATCTTCAACATCCACAACATCAAAGTGACTTAACAAGATTATCGTTTTGTCAGTTTCATTTTTACTCTTAACAAAGGCCGTCAGTAACCTTCTGCCATCATCCAAACCATGAAGCTTTAAATACGAAGGATTTGTTTGAAAATATTGGTTTTGTTCTAACAAATGATACATATACTCTGCTAAAGCAATCTCTGCTGAAGATCCAGTTACACTTTGATAATTGACGAGTGAGCATAACAGATTCGTAAGTTCTTCCTTTGTTTGCCATGTTTTCAAGCGTATCCCTCCAGTATTTAGTATAATTTACAAACTTTATAAGACATTGACTTTTACATGAAAATCAAACACAATGATTAAAAGTAAAGCACGATCGAATGAGAGCATTGCTCAACAGGACTTTGTGTGATGTCAAATGCAACTAAAGAGGTGGATAAGATTGAAAACCAACATATTTGCACATCGTGGTGCTAGCAAATATGCACCTGAGAATACAATGCCTGCTTTTCAGAAAGCGTATCATATGAATGCAGATGGGATTGAAACTGATGTACAGTTAACAAAAGATAATATCCCTGTACTTATACATGATGAAAATGTAAAACGTACAACCAATTCGGTAGGTCTTGTAAGTAAATTATCCTATCAAGAATTAAAAGAATTGGATGCAGGTAGCTGGTTTTCACCTGAATTTAAGGGAATTAAGATACCTACACTTGATGAGTTTCTCAATTGGATTAAAGATAAGCCTTTATATTTAAATATTGAACTAAAAAATAATAAAATAGATTATACAGATATAGAATCTATTGTTTATCAAGCAATCTCTAACTATCAGTTATTAAATCGTACCACAATTTCGACTTTTAATCCAAATAGCGTTAAGAGGTTGAAAGAATATTCTAATTCTCTTGAGGTCGCTTTTCTAACGTCCAAACGATATAAAAGTCCTATCCGTGTAGCTAAAGAGCTTGGAGCTAATGCACTCCATCTGAAATATCGACTCTTACACCGTGAATTAGTCGAAAATATTCATAAAGAAAATATGAAATTAAGAATCTATACCGTAAATAAACCAGTAAGAATTATGCGATCGTTCAACCATCAGGTTGATGGAATTTTCACAGATGTACCTGATCTGGCATTTCATTATCGAGAATCAGTAACCGATTAATTAATATAGGAGGCCAAAAATGAGCAAGTCATCACAACTATTTTCACCAATTGAACTAAAAGATGTATCATTAAAGAATCGAATTGTTATGTCTCCAATGTGTATGTATTCGTGTATACAGGAAGATGGAATGCTTACGTCATTTCATAAAACACATTATATTTCTCGTGCCGTTGGTCAAATTGGGTTAATTATGCTCGAAGCATCAGCAGTCCAAATGGAAGGTAGGATCTCCGCACAAGATTTAGGCATATGGAGTGATGACCATGTTTTAGGATTAAAACAACTGAATGAAGAACTACATAGTTACGGAGCTAAGACGGCTATACAGCTTGCCCATGCAGGAAGAAAAGCTGAACTATCTTCTGCTATTTATGCACCGTCTGCTATCGCATTTAATGATACTTTCCAAGAGCCGCTAGAAATGTCACAAAATGATATTGACGATACAATTAATGCATTCAAAGACGGTGCGAGACGTGCCGCTGAAGCTTCGTTCGATGTTATAGAAATACATGGAGCACATGGATATTTAATTAATCAATTTTTATCACCATTGACTAATCACCGTACGGATGCATATGGAGGAAGTAAAGAGAATCGATACCGCTTTTTAAAAGAGATTATTGCTTCGATCAAAACTGTTTGGAATGCGCCAATTTTTGTACGAATTTCCACAGATGAGTACGATAACAACGGAAATAGCCTAGAAGATATACTCTACTTTTGTTCTCAGTTAAAAGAGGACGGTGTCGACTTAATTGATTGCAGCTCTGGTGGAGTCGTCCCTGCAACGATCAATACTTACCCGGGTTACCAACTTAGACGCTGTGAAACAATTAAACAAGATGTCTCTATTGCTACTGGAGCAGTTGGTTTAATTACCTCAGGAAAACAAGCTGAAGAGATTATTCAAAACAAACGAGCAGACTTAGTCTTTATCGGTAGGTCATTACTGAAAAATCCTTATTGGGCTAAAGAAGCAGCTGCTGAATTAAACTATGACTTAAAGGCACCTAAGCAATATATCAGAGGCTGGAAATAATACTGGAGGTTATACGATGGAGTTGATTTTTCTTGGAACAGGAGCAGGTGTACCCTCCAAACAAAGAAACGTGTCATCCGTAGCACTTTCCATGCTACAAGAATTAAATAGTGTTTGGTTATTTGACTGTGGAGAAGCAACCCAACATCAAATTCTCCATACATCAATTAAGCCAAGAAAAATTAATAAAATTTTTATCACTCATTTGCATGGTGACCATATCTTTGGTCTACCTGGCTTCTTAAGTAGTCGATCTTTTCAAGGTGGTGAAGATCCGTTAACTATTTATGGTCCTAAGGGAATTCAGCAATTTGTTGAAACGAGTTTAGGTGTAAGTGATACTCATCTTAATTATTCATTATTGTTTGTGGAAATTGAGAATAATATGGTAGTGAAAGATAGTCACTTTTCAGTCCATATACAAGCGTTAGATCACGCAATTCCTAGTTTTGGATTTCGTATTATGGAGCAGGATAAACCTGGAGAATTACTAGTAAATAAATTAAAAGACATAGGGATTAAACCTGGACCTATTTACAAACAAATAAAAGAAAATGAAGTTGTGGTAACGGAAGCTGGTAGGAAAATTTATCGAAAAGATGTTATTGGACAGGATAAAAAAGGGAGAGTAGTAGCTATATTAGGTGATACAAGGTATTCAACAAATTACATATCTTTGGTTAAAGATGCTGACGTTCTAGTTCATGAAGCCACATTTAGCCATGATAAGTCTATTCTTGCTAAGCGATATTTCCACTCAACAACGACGCAAGCTGCAGAACTTGCCAAAAAAGGCAACTGCAAGCGCCTAATACTTACTCATATCTCATCAAGATACCAAAAGGAAGAAAATGAGCAACTTTTACAGGAGGCCCAAATGATCTTCCCACATACAGAAATTGCATATGACTTCTCTAGTTTTTTGATTAATTAAAGGAGGGCTTTCTATGTCACAAATTGAATCGATTATTGCTGACCAACGAGCATTTTTCTTAAATGGCAATACGATGAATTTTAATAGCCGCAAAGAACAACTTCAGAAACTTAAAAGTATGCTAAAGGAAAATGAACCTGCTATATATAAAGCATTAAAAACAGATCTAAATAAATCCAAACATGAAACACTAACAACTGAATTAGGATTTTTAATAACCGAATTAGATCATACACTGAAGCATTTAAGAGATTGGATGGAACCTATTAAGGTTTCTGCTCCAATCACCCATAAAGGAACAAAAAACTTTATTATGAAGGAGCCTTACGGAGTTTGTCTGATCATGGCACCTTGGAATTATCCTTTACAGTTAGCGCTCGCACCAGTAATTGGTGCACTAGCTGCAGGTAATTGTGCTGTAATTAAACCTTCTGAAGATGCACCAGCTACTTCAGCATTATTGCGTGAAATGATTAGGGAATACTTTGATCCATCTTATTTAACAGTCATTGAAGGCGCAAAAGAAATTGCTCAGGAGCTTTTACAACAGCGTTTTGATTATATCTTCTTTACTGGTAGTACCCAGACTGGGAAAATTATTATGAGAGAAGCAAGTAATCACTTAACTCCTGTAACACTTGAATTGGGAGGTAAAAGCCCCGTTATCGTTGATAAAGATGCTAATATTAATCTAGCAGCAAAGCGTATTGTCTGGGGTAAATTTACGAATGCTGGCCAAACTTGTGTTGCTCCAGATTACTTATATGTACACGAAAAGGTTAAATTTAAATTATTAAAAGCCATGAAGAAATATATGAAGAGCTTCTATGGTAAAAGCCCTTTATCAAATAAAGACTATATCCGAATCATCAACGAAAAGCATTTCGATCGGTTACATACTTATTTATCTACAGGAACTATTCTACATGGCGGTGAATCGAATCGAAACCTATTAAAAATTGAACCTACGATTCTTGACAAAATCACGTGGGACGATCCAATTATGCAGGAAGAAATATTTGGACCAATCCTTCCGGTACTTACGTTTAAGGATATAGAAGATGCAGTTGGAGTAGTTAAAATGCAAGAAAAACCTCTAGCTTTATATTACTTTGGAGAAAATGAAAATACGCAACAACAAATTATGCAGTACTTATCATTCGGTGGTGGTAGTATAAATGATACACTTTACCATCTAGCTAATCCACATCTTCCGTTTGGTGGTGTTGGTGCAAGTGGCATGGGAGCATATCATGGAAAATATAGCTTTAATACGTTTTCTCATAAGAAGAGCATCTTAAAACAAACAACAAAATTTGATATTCCATTCCGTTATCCCGGTGGAAAACTGTCACAAACAATTATAAATAAAATTATGAAATAATGACAATGTAAAAATCTCGAGTAATATACATTAAAGAAAAAGCCGAACTTAAATTCGAAACACACTGGTGCGGGCCCTGGTAGTTAGAGTAAAAATCTAACATCTAGGGATAATCACCACTGGAGAAATCGAATTAGTTCGGCTTTTAATTGGATCATCTTGTATATTATTCATTATTCAACTATACTATTTAAATCAGCAATCTGTGTAGAAATATTGAAATATAGCTGATTTCCACTACATTGTTAATTTCATCATTTCATATAAAATGGTGCTTTCTATAGCCTACTATCTTGTTAAGACAAGTATTTAGCTCAATATGTACCTGCCTCATTTTAACGCTTAAAATCATCCAAGAAATCTTTTTGAAAGCTCGTACTTGGACTTTGATTATCCGTATTGGTAGTATTCCATGAGATAAACGGATTTTTTCCGTATTTCTCAGATAGCTCATTAATCGTTTTATATAACTTTTCTTTTCCCGCCACTTTTTCATATGAAAATAGATCGAGTTGCTGTGCAATATTTTGCTTCTCTTCTACATCCTGTACAGTAATTCCCAATAGTCTAATTGGTTCTAGATTCCAATGCTTTTGCAATAATTCATTTGCGATTATTAAGATATCTTCTTTTGACTCAATATAGTTTCTTAATTTTTTGCTTCGTGTAATAGTCTTCCGATCATGATAGCGAATCATTACTTGTATGCTACGTCCAACTGCTTGTTTTCGCTTTAATCGACGTGCTACATTTTCGGCGAGGTAATGCATCAATGCTCTAATTTCTGTTTCATCTGTAGTATCCTGCGGTAGTGTTTTTGAGTTACCAATACTTTTAAATTCATAGACAGCATCAGGATCTACAGGACGTTGATCCACACCATTTGCTCGATTTTTTAGTCGTTCACCATTAATTCCAAGTATTTGTTTTAATTCGTAGACATTCCCACGCGCAAGATCACCTATTGTCTCTATCCCTATTCCTTTTAATTTAGTGGCTGTTTTCCCTCCTACTCCATACATTTCTTCAATTGGTAACGGCCACAGCATTGAGGGCATCTCACGCTTTCTTAATACTGTAATTCCCATTGGCTTCTTCATGTCGGATGCCATTTTTGCAAGAAATTTATTTGGTGCTATCCCAATACTGCATGGCAAATCGAGCTCTCTAGCTATTCTTTTCTGTAAATTGGCTGCTATATCTAAAGGTGTACCCATTCCTTTACTTTCCGTTACATCCATATAGCCTTCATCGATAGATACGGGTTGTACAAATGGAGTTATTTCTGAAAGCATTTTGAAAATCTCTCTAGAGGCTGTTCGATAGCGTTCAAAATTAGGGCGTAGGACAATTAATTCAGGACATAGTTTTTTAGCCTCCCATAGATTCATTGTCGTTTTTACCCCTTTAGCCCTTGCTTCATAACTGCTTGTTACAACAATTCCTCGTCTCTCTTCAGGATTACCAGCAATGGCTACAGGCCTGCCCTTAAGTTTCGGGTTATACGCCATCTCAACTGAAGCATAGAAGCAATTCATATCAATATGGAAGATAACTCTTCGCTTCGTAGCTTGATTCGTCATACATATACTGCTCCTTAATACGGACAATTTAATATCACTTTTAATCCATTATAACATACCAAAGAAAAAACCCTTTAAGCGTTGCACTTAAAGGGTTTACTTTGTTAATTTTTTGCTGCTTCCTGGATAATTGCTGTAACTAACTCTGTTACTTTAACCAAATCTTCTACTTTGATCCGTTCATTTGTTGTGTGGATTTCTTCATAACCAACAGCAAGATTGACAGTCGGGATTCCGTGACCTGCTATAACATTTGCATCACTACCCCCACCACTTTTTAGCAATTTACTTTCTCGACCAATGGCCTTGGCAGCATTACGTGCAACTTCAACTACTAAATCGCCTTCCTGTTGTTTATATCCAGGATACATGACCTTAACCGATACTTCAGCGGTACCACCAAATTCTTTAGCAGTATTTTCAAAAGCATCCTTCATTTTTTTAACTTGTACTTCCATTTTTTTCGGATCCAATGACCGGGCCTCAGCTAAGATCTCGACATGATCTACAACGATATTCGTTTGCTTACCGCCTTCAAATCGACCAATATTAGCTGTTGTTTCATCATCAATTCTTCCGAGTGGCATTTTAGCTATTGCCTTCGCAGCTAAGGTTATAGCTGACACTCCTTTTTCAGGAGCTACGCCAGCATGAGCTGTTTTTCCTTTAATTACGGCAAATACCTTTGCTTGGGTAGGTGCGGCTACAACGATATCACCTACATCTCCATTACTGTCTATTGCATAACCGTATTTTGCATGGAGCATGGATGGATCCAGTGCCTTCGCTCCTACTAAACCAGATTCTTCACCTACAGTTATTACAAATTGAACATCACCATGCTCTAAATTATTTTCATTAACTGTACGGATAGTCTCTAGAATTGCGGCCAAACCCGCTTTATCGTCCGCACCTAAAATGGTGGTTCCATCCGAAATAATGTAACCATCTTTAATACTAGGGTTAATGGCTTTACCAGGAACTACAGTATCCATATGTGAGGTAAAGTAGATTGGGTCTACACTATCTTTGGTGCCTTTCCAATTACAAATTAAGTTACCAGCACCATGCCCTGTTGTTGATTTACTGGCATCCTCTATAACCTCTAATCCTAAATTAGAGAACTTCTCCTTTAACACTTTTGCTATTTCTGTTTCTTGTCCTGTCTCAGAATCAATTTTAACTAGTTCAAAAAATTCTTCTAAAAGACGTTCTTCATTAATTAGCAAAACAAATCCTCCTATACATCAATTATAATGGGATATTACCGTGTTTCTTACTAGGACGATCCTCTGTTTTATTTTGGAGCATTTCCAAAGCTTCAATTAGCTTTAATCTGGTGTCACGAGGATCAATAATATCATCCACCATTCCTAAACTAGCAGCCTCATAAGGATTTGCAAAACGTTGCAGATATGTACGTATTTTTTCTGCTTGTAACTGATCCGGATCATGACTCGTATCAACTTCGTTAGCAAACATAATAGGGACAGCTCCCTCGGCCCCCATAACAGCGATTTCTGCATTCGGCCATGCATAGACAATGTCTGCTCCAAGTGATTTACTATTTAATGCCACAAAGGCACCACCATATGCTTTTCGCAGAATCACTGTTACTTTTGGAACCGTTGCTTCTGCATATGCGTAAAGTAGCTTAGCGCCATGACGTATAATTCCATCATGTTCCTGTTTAATACCTGGGATAAATCCAGTAACGTCTTCTATGGTTACCAAGGCTATATCAAATGCATCACAAAAACGAATAAACCGAGCCGCTTTATCACTTGAATTGATATCTAATCCACCAGCTAAATACTTTGGTTGATTACAAATCATCCCAACCGTTTGCCCATTAATTTTTGCAAATCCAACAACAATATTTTTAGCAAAATGTTGATGCACCTCAAAGAAACTACCTGAATCAACTATATTGTTTATTACTTTTTTTACATCATAAGGTGATCTGCTATCAAAAGGAACTATCTCTATTAAATCACTTCCATTGGATAATTCACAGTAATTTGCAATATCTTCTGCTTTTTCTTGATCAAAAGCAGGCAAATAATGAATTAATTGACGAACGGTTTCCAATGCTTCTTCTTCCGTATTTGTTTGAAAGTGAGCATTTCCACTCTGTTTATTGTGGATGGAAGCTCCCCCCAGTTCCTCTCCTGCTATTTGCTCTCCAGTAGCTTTCTCTATTACTTTCGGACCCGTAATAAACATTTGTGATGTTTGTTTAACCATTATAATGAAATCAGTAAGCGCTGGTGAATAAACTGCTCCACCTGCACTTGGTCCCATAATTACCGATATTTGAGGTATTAAACCAGAATACTTAACATTTCTGTAAAAAACTTGACCATATCCATCTAAAGAAGATACACCTTCCTGTATACGAGCACCACCAGAATCAATTAATCCTACAATCGGAATTCTATTTTTTGCAGCTAAGTCCATAACAGCAGTAATCTTCTTCGCGTGCATTTCTCCTAGTGCTCCACCATAAACGGTAAAATCTTGAGCAAATAGGTAAATAGATCTACCATTAACTTTTCCGTAGCCAGTTACGACACCCTCACCATTACTATCAACGGCTATGCTGTTACACGAAGAACAAACTCTCTGTTTCATGAAAGGATTTATTTCTACAAAAGATTGCTTATCTAGTAACACTTTAATTCTTTCCCTTGCTGTTAATTTCCCTTTTTCATGTTGTTTACGAATCCGCTCTTCTCCACCACCAAGCTTTATTTGCTTTCTCTTTTCATATAATTCCGTGATTTTATCATACATATCCACGATGTTCACTTCTCCTGACATAATTCAAATAATACACCATTTGCTACACTTGGATGAAGAAATGCTATTTGTTGCCCATCAGCTCCTATTTGTATTTCTTCATCTATTGCCTGAATACCTTTCTGCTTCAAAAGGTCTACCCGTTGCTGGATATCGTCGACTGCTAGTGCAATATGGTGCAAGCCTTCTCCTCGTTTGTTAATAAATTCAGCTACTGTAGAAGTTGTGGTGATTGGTTCGATTAATTCTAAATAAGCTTCTCCCACTTTTAAAAAGGCCACTCTAATGGATTGCGAATCGATTGTTTCCATTTGTGTCAACTTAAGACCTAAACACATCATGTAAAAAGGCAAAGATTCCTCTATATTCTTAACTGCTATTCCAATATGCGTAATGTGATTGACAGCTTTCGTATCAGACGAATTCATTTTCAGCCCCCTATTTGTATGTTTATATAAAGTGAAACTTCCATCCAGCTTTTACTAAAACAAATACGTACAAAGGCTTAAATCGCCACGTCCTGTGGCAACGCCTTTGTGACCTACTTCCATGTAGGCCCGAACCAATCGGACATTTACTGGCAGTCGTTTCCTCACTTATCATTAGTGATTTCATTTTATTGCTTGATGTGAGGGTTTTACGACAAGTTACATGTGAAATACATTCGTATGTTGATTCATCAATAAGCAATCACCTATACTAGCTTATTGATCATTTTCACGAGAAAGAACATTGGAGCTGAAAAACGCTTAAATAGTGAGATAAATGTTTATTACCACTTGTCCAAAAGTAGTTTTCAAGGTAAAATAAACGTAGTATTTTAGGAGTGAAGGAGGATTTGTATGTCCCAAAAATCAAAGCGTGCTCGAAGAACGAAAATTATTGTATATATTATGATAATTGCAATGCTCCTATCCACTTTGACAGCAGGTCTAGCATTGTTTATATAAGAATATTAACTATGGGATATCATTAAGAAGGACACTAGCTCAGAATTTCCTGAACTTATACCGCTTACTAATGTTTGTCCATAACGAATTACGTCATAAAATGAACAAAAGCGCAAGCGCCCGAATAGAAACGTAGCGACTGGAGCGAGTCAGCGGAGTTAAAGGAATCACGGTGATTTTGCGAACCGCTGATGACTTAGATTAGGACGATTCGTGAAGTCGGCTAGATTCTGGGCGCTGGAGCTAGTCGCGGCTCAACGCGCTCATATTTATCTACACGGTTTTCCTAGACTATTAAAAAAGACTGTACCACACATGGGTCCAGTCTTTATGCTTCTTTGCTTGTTCTTCTCTTAGGTCTAACATCACTTTCTTTAAACCTTTTTTTCAATAATAGATAGTCTTCAATATCATGTAATAATCGAAAAAGGTTTGCTCTCGTTTCAAATTCTTCTCTCGAACATGGAAGGTCCTCTCTATCGAAATCCTTTCGCAATTGCTCTAATTCCTCTAGGTAGATAATTGCTGTATTCCCAGGATGTACAGCTTTCGATAGCCCTTCAAAGAAGGAGGCAATTTTTTCCGTTATCGAGTCTTTTTTGGGCAATTTAGTTACAAGTGGAAGCATTCGCTGTAATAATTCAAATTGTCTTGATCGCATACGAAAATAATCACGATATGGGTGCTTATTGCGTAATATATGATTTTCTTTATCACGCTCTACTAAGTCCGCTGCTTCGACCAGTAGCTGTTCAATTCTTGTTATTTCATTTCCATCCCATACAATATTCCTATTGCGTACATATAATGCGATTTCATATAGCACGGACTGAAAATTTTCTTCCAATTCTCGTTGCTTTTCTTTTAACTTTTTATCTAGGCTTGGCATATATAAGTTTAGTAATAATCCAGTTCCAATACCAATGATTATTAATAGAAATTGATCAACTAAGAAATCATAATCTAAATAATGTGCACCGTATAAATTTAAAATAATAACTGAGCTTGTTGCAATACCCTGTGTAATATTTAAATACACCGTTATTGGGATAAAGATTGCTAGTAATAAGCCAACCACTGCTGGATGATAGCCTATATAATGAAAAAATAGAATGGACAGAATAGATGCAATAATACATGCTAAAAAGCGATTCCATGCACTTAAAAAAGATTGTTTTCGTGATGGTTGGATACATAAAATGGTAAGAATACCAGCTGATACAAAATTTGTTACTCCTAATAATTGAGCTATCCAAATAGCAATAGGTGTTCCTATAGCTGTTTTAATAGTTCGATAGCCTATCTTCACGTTCCATTCTCCTTTACCGTTCCACTCAGGTTACCGGAAAAAAAGGCTGACCTACGATAACATAGAGACAGCCCTCATTTCATATCTAATCAAACAATTTTTAGACTTCTTCACAATGCTTATCAAATATCGTTTGAAGCTTACTTATGACATCCATAGCACTATGTCCTTCAATATCATGTCGTTCTAACATGGTTACTATTTTACCATCTTTCAAAAAGGCAAATGAAGGTGAAGAAGGTGGATAACCTTCAAAATATTGTCTTGCTTTTTCTGTTGCTTCTTTATCTTGGCCAGCAAATACTGTCACTAATTGATCTGGGCGTTTATCATAATGTATGGAATTAGCAGCAGCTGGTCTTGCGATTCCACCAGCACATCCACATACTGAATTAACCATTACTAACGTTGTACCCTCTTTAGTAAGTGCTTGATCCACTTCTTCAGGTGTTGTTAGTTCTTGATAACCAGCCTCTCTAATATCCTTACGCGCAGCATCTACAACATCATTCATAAATATGTTAAAATCCATTAAAAATCAAACCCCTCACTTGAAGTAACTTTTATACTATAGATAGGATACCAGCATCAGTTTGATATTTCAATTAAATACGTTCTCCGAACAAGGAATTATATTGTTCTAATACACATTAATTGTATTTTCATTCATATTCTCTAAAATTTCTTTCACACGTGCGAGGAAGTTGCCGCAAACAAGACCATCCAATATACGATGATCTAAAGATAAGGATAAATTAACCATGTCACGAGCTGCAAACATATCATTAACGATCATTGGTCGCTTCACAATAGATTCAACCTGCAAAATTGCTGCCTGTGGATGATTGATAACGCCCATGGAGTGGATAGAACCAAAGGAACCAGTATTATTAACGGTAAATGTACCGCCCTTCATATCATCGCCAGTTAATTTGTTAGTTCTTGCCTTTATTGCTAGTTCATGAATTTGCTTAGCAATTCCTTTTATACTTTTATCGTCTGCATGATGAATCACAGGCACGAATAATTCTTCGTCTTTCGCTACCGCGATCGATAAATTAATATCCTTACGCTGAATAATCTTATCTTCTGCCCATGTACTATTTAGTTGTGGGAATTCTTTTAAGCTTTGAGCTACAGCTTTCACAAAAAATGCAAAAAATGTTAATCCGTAGCCTTCTTTTTGCTTGAACGAATCCTTTATTTTATTTCTGTATGTAACAAGATCTGTTACATCTACTTCAACAGTCATCCAAGCATGAGGAATTTCTTGTTTAGATCGAACCATATTTTGGGCGATCGCTTTACGCACTCCTGTAACTGGGATTTCGATATCACCTGTTTGCATAGTCGGCTGTGGTTTCGACGGAGATTCTTTTGCTTGTTTATTTTCAACAGTTGGTGTTACAGCTTTATTGTCATGTTCTGTAGGAGCTGGTATCTTACCAGAAGAAATTAGCTTTTCGATATCCTTTCTAGTAATTCTACCTGCTTTACCTGTGCCTTCTACCTGTTCAAGATCTATATTATTTTCTTGCGCCATTCGTAATACAGCTGGAGAATAACGTTTTTTCATAGACTGATCTTTTGCATCATTAGAGCTGTCCATATCGGTTTGCTGCTTATTCTCCTTGCTCGGTTCTGAACCTTTTGCGGCACCAGCACTACTTGCTTCCGTATCGATATAACACATTAAATCTCCAACTGCAATGGTGTCCCCTTCTTGAGCAACTAATTCCTTAATTGTTCCAGTAAAGGAGGATGGCACTTCTGCATTTACTTTATCTGTCATTACTTCAGCAATAGGATCATACTTATTCACTTTATCTCCAACATTAACGAGCCAAGAACTAATCGTCCCCTCTGTAACACTCTCACCCAATTGTGGCATATTAATTTTTTCTTTCGCCATTTGTGGTCTACCTCCTTTAATTAAAATTCTGCAAGTTCCCGCATTGCTTTTTCCACTTTGTCTGGATTAATCATAAAATATTTTTCCATTGTTGGCGCATATGGCATTGCTGGTACGTCCGGTCCAGCAAGTCGTTGAACTGGCGCATCCAAATCAAACAGGCAATTTTCTGCTATAATTGCTGCTACCTCACCGATAATACTACCTTCTTTATTATCCTCGGTTATAAGTAAAACCTTGCCTGTCTTTTTAGCAGCTTCAATAATGGCTTCTTTATCCAGTGGGTATACTGTCCTTAAATCTAGAATATGAGCATCAATACCCTCTTCCGCTAGCTTTTCAGCCGCTTGAAGCGCAAAATGAACACATAACCCATACGTAATAATGGTAATATCTGAGCCTTCACGTTTCACATCAGCTTTACCAATCGGTAATACATAGTCATCCTCGGGTACTTCTCCTTTTAATAAACGATATGCACGTTTGTGTTCAAAGAACAATACTGGATCGTTATCACGAATAGAAGCCTTTAATAATCCTTTAGCATCATATGGTGTTGATGGCATCACTATTTTTAGCCCAGGCTGATTGGCAAATACCGATTCAACTGATTGGGAATGGTATAATGCTCCATGCACGCCGCCTCCATAGGGAGCACGAATCGTCATTGGTACATTCCAATCATTATTTGAGCGATAGCGAATTTTAGCTGCCTCTGATATTATTTGGTTTACAGCTGGCATGATAAAATCAGCAAATTGCATTTCAGCTACAGGCCTCATCCCGTACATTGCAGCACCAATTCCAACACCTGCAATAGCAGATTCCGCTAATGGTGTATCTAAAACACGTTCCTCTCCAAATTCTTCAAATAGTCCATCAGTAGCACGAAATACGCCACCTTTTTTACCTACATCTTCACCTAAAACAAATACATTTTCATCTCGTTTCATTTCTTCTTTCAAAGCAGTTGTTACTGCCTGGATATATGACATTACTGGCATGACAATTTCCCCCTTTCTACTCTTCGTACACGTATTTTAAAGCATCTTCGGCAGGCGCATAGTCCGCATTCTCAGCATAATCTGTAGCCTCATTAACCTCCGCATTAATTGCATCATTTATTTGTTTTTCTACTTCCTCTGTTAATATGCCCTCATCTTTCAAATACTTAGCAAAGGTAATAACAGAATCTTTCTTTCTTGCTTCATCTACTTCTTCACTTTCACGATATAATCTATCATCATCATCACTTGAATGTGCAGTTAACCGATAGGACACCGCTTCAATTAACGTTGGACCTTCTCCAGCTAAAGCCCTGTCCCGTGCAGCTTTCACAGCCTCATAAACAGCAAGTGGATCATTACCATCTACAGTATATCCAGGCATTCCATAGCCTTGTGCCCGGTCAGCTACATTTTTACTTGCGATTTGTTTTTCAATCGGAACCGAAATAGCATATTTATTATTTTCTACCATTGTAATAACAGGTAAGTCGTGAACTCCTGCGAAATTTAAACCTTCATGGAAATCCCCCTGGTTAGATGAGCCTTCTCCTAGTGTAACAAATGAAACAATCGGTTCTTTTTTCATTTTAGCAGCAAGGGCTACGCCAACTGCATGGGGAAGTTGAGTCGTAACAGGAGACGAGCCTGTCAGAATTCGATTTTTCTTCTGCCCAAAATGACCTGGCATTTGACGACCACCAGAATTGGGATCTTCAGCCTTGGCAAACCCAGATAGCATCAATTCCTTCGTTGTCATCCCAAAGGCCAATACAACGCCCATATCACGATAATAAGGTGCAACATAATCACTTTTCCGATCTAATGCAAAAGAAGCCCCTACTTGTGCTGCCTCTTGTCCCTGACATGATATAACAAATGGGATTTTACCGGCTCGATTTAACAACCACATTCTTTCATCAATTTTCCTTGCTAAGAGCATTGTTTTATACATTTCTAATACCATTTCATCTGTAAGCCCTAAAGCTTTGTGGCGATTTTGTGCCATCACTTAGTCCCTCCTTTTATAAATTAACCATGTATTTGTTTACCATCTACTGCAAGTGCAGCTTCACCAATCACTTCTGCTAAAGTTGGATGTGGATGGATGGTGTGTCCCACTTCCCAAGGTGTAGCGTCCAGCACTTTAGCAAGGCCAGCTTCTGAAATCATATCAGTCACATGAGGACCTACCATATGTACACCTAAAATATCATCCGTTTGCTTATCTGCAATTATCTTTACAAAGCCATCAGCTTCACCATAAACCAGTGCTTTACCAACTGCCTGGAAAGGAAATTTGCCTATTTTAACTTCATATCCATTTTCTTTTGCTTGTTTCTCAGTTAAACCTACACTTGCTGCTTCTGGACTAGAATAGATACATGACGCTACCTGTGAATAATCAATTGGCATTGGGTTCTGATCAGCCATATGCTCCACAGCGACAATTCCCTCATGGGAAGCAACATGCGCTAGCTGCATACCACCAATCACATCACCAATTGCGTAAATATGTGCTTCCTTTGTTTGATAGAATGAATTCGTTTGGACAAATCCGTTCTCTACAATAATATCTGTATTTTCCAAGCCAATGTTATTTGTATTTGCTTTCCTACCTACAGAAACAAGCATTTTCTCTGCATGAAAGCGTTGATGTTTTTCATTGATTTCTGCTTCAATTTGAACTCCATCTTCTTTTAAAAGTGTATCAGCTAGTACTTTTGCACCTTTGACAAAATTAATTCCTTTTTTCTTCAATAATCTTTCTACTTCTTTGGCAACAGCAGTGTCCTCAGAAGGTAGAATATCTTCTAAGTATTCAATGACAGTTACTTCCACATCAAAATCCGCCAGCATCGACGCCCATTCTATGCCAATAACGCCTCCACCAACAATAATAATTGATTTTGGTAGCTCTTCTAACTGTAATGCGTCATCAGAGTTTAATACCGTTTTATGATCAATATCTAAACCAGGCAACGTTTTTGGAGTAGATCCAGTTGCAATCAAAACATTTTTTGGAACTAGCATGGTGTTCTCATCACCATTCGCATATTCAATAGAAATCGTTCCGGGCATCGGAGAAAATATACTTGGTCCTAGTATTCTTCCGTATCCATTATAAACATCAATCTTCCCCTTCTTCATTAACCCTTGGACACCCTGATGAAGCTGATCGACAATAGCTCCTTTTCTTTTTTGAACTCTCGTGAAATCAAGCTTTGTGTCCTTCGTTTCCACACCGAATTCATAAGCGTTTTTAGTTTGTTTATAGACTTCAGCACTTCGCAATAATGATTTTGACGGAATACAACCACGATGGAGACATGTACCACCCAATTCTCCCTTTTCAACAACTGCTACTTGCATCCCTAGCTGAGAGGCTCTTATGGCTGCTACATAGCCGCCAGTACCACCTCCAAGTATTACCAAATCGTAATCCTTAGCCATTTTTCAACACTCCTCTATCAAATTCTAATTAGGGTACGTTTTTGCTATTTCTTCCCCTCTGAGTATCCGAAGAACACCAGCATTTAAAGCTTGTAGCTCATCTTCGCCTGGGTAGACAACCGTATCAGCTATCCAATTGATCCGTCGAATAATCGACTCAGTAAACGATTTTCCATGTGCAAGGCCTCCAGTTAAAACAATTCGATCAACGTCCCCTGATAACACTGCACTCATGGAACCTATTTCCTTAGCTACCTGATAAGCCATTGCTTCATATATTTCCTTTGCCTTTTCATCGCCTGAAGCAATCCGTCGTTCTACCTCGATGGCATCACTTGTATGAAGATAACCCATCATTCCACCTTGCCCTACAATCTTTTTCATTACTTCTTCTCTATAATATTGCCCTGAAAAACAAAGTGCAATTAAATCCCCTGCTGGTACAGTACCTGCGCGTTCCGGTGAAAATGGTCCCTCTCCGTGTAACCCATTATTTACATCAACTACTTTCCCACGTTGATGTGCTCCGACAGTTATGCCACCACCCATATGCGTTACTATGAAATTCAAATCCTCATATTGTTTATTCATATCATTTGCGACTTTTCTAGCAACTGCCTTCTGATTTAAAGCATGGAAAATACTCTTTCTTGGTATTTCAGAAAAACCAGAATACCTAGCAATTTCCGCAAGTTCATCGACTACGACTGGATCAACAATATATGCAGGAATATTAAGGTTTAGAGCAATTTCATTTGCTATGATGCCCCCTAAATTGGAGGCATGTTCACCATTATAGCCAATTCGCAAATCAGTTAGCATTTGCTCGTTCACTTCATATGTTCCACCCTCGATCGGCTGAAGTAATCCGCCGCGAGCACAGACAGCACTTAATTTAGATATATTTATCCCTTCATAATCAAGCTGATTAAGAATGATATGTTTTCGATACATATGCTGTTCGATAATGGATGGAAATTGGTTTAATTCATCGGATTGATGACGAATTGTTTTTTCAAAAATACATGTTTCATTATCAAAAACCCCTATCTTTGTAGAAGTAGAGCCAGGGTTTATCACAAGATTTCTAAACTTAGCTAGCAATACATTTTACCTCCGTTGTCTAAGTTGTACCTTATCTTCTACTAAGAATATGATGTCCATTCAGCAAGAATTGACTTCTAGAATTACGTTCAGACTCAATTCTCTCCTCAGCCATCCGATCAGCCGCTACATAGGTTGGAATGTTATCTCTTTTGGAAATAGCAAATACTTTTTGTAGACTGTCGTAAATGGTTTCCACTTTTTTCATTGCGCGATCATGATTATAACCATGTAATTCATCCGCTACATTTATTACACCACCAGAATTAATGACATAATCAGGAGCATAAACGATTCCTTGTTCATGAATAATATCTCCATGCTTTGAAGACTTTAATTGGTTATTGGCTGAGCCTGCAATGACTTTCGCTTTTAATCTAGAGATTGTATCATCATTAATTGTAGCTCCTAATGCACATGGAGCGTAAATATCACAGTCAACATCATAGATATCGTCCGGATCAACAGCTGTTGCGTCGAAAGCTTCAACAGCTCGATTAATTGCTTCTTTATTTATATCTGTAACAATTAATTGAGCCCCTTCTTCATGTAAAAATTCGCAAAGTGCATAAGCTACATTACCAATTCCTTGGATTGCAATGGTTTTACCTTCTAAAGAATCATCACCATATGCCTCTTTTGCAGCAGCTTTCATTCCTTTGTAAACACCATACGCTGTTACCGGAGATGGATTACCAGATGAACCTGATTCTGGAGAAATACCTGTTACAAAATCTGTTTCCATATGAATTAAATCCATGTCATGAACAGTAGTTCCTACATCTTCCGCCGTAATATATCTTCCATTTAATCCTTGAATATATCTTCCAAATGCCCGAAACATTTCTGGATTCTTATCTTTTTTTGGATCACCAATAATTACTGTTTTTCCACCGCCCAAATTTAATCCAGCTGCAGCATTTTTATATGTCATACCTTTAGCTAAGCGTAATGCATCTTCAATCGCTTCTTCTTCCGATTTATATGTCCACATTCTTGTTCCACCAAGAGCTGGCCCTAAAGTTGTATCATGAATAGCGATAATAGCCTTTAAACCAGAATTTTTATCTTGACAAAATACTAATTGTTCATAATCATATTTTTCCATATAAGTAAATAGTTCCATGTTTATTCCTCCTAAAATGTATGAGCTGATACAAGAGCTAAAGAAAGTGAATATACTTTACTTTCAGCTGAATCTGCTCGTGATGTAAGTATAATCGGTGCTTTTGCACCACTGATAATAGCTGCCACTTTTGCATTAGCATAATAAACAAAAGACTTGTATAGTGCATTTCCCGCTTCTATAGATGGTGCTAATAGTATATCTGCATTACCAGCTACCTCTGATTTGATCCCTTTTTGCTGAGCTGCTTGATACGACACTGCATTATCAAAAGCTAATGGACCGTCAATCAGACATCCTTTTATTTGGCCTCTTTGTTGCATTTGGGTTAATACAGCAGCATCCATCGTCGACTGCATAGCCTCGTTTACCACCTCAACAGGAGTGATAGCAGCAACTTTCGGGACATTAATACCAACAGCGCTAGCAACTTGAACTGCGTTTTGAATAATCTCAACCTTTTGTTGTAAATCTGGCGCAATATTCATAGCTGCATCTGTTAGAAACACTACTTTTTGCTGATTAGGGATTTCAAAAAGCGCGACATGAGATAATACTTTTCCTGCACGAAGGCCATATGCTTTATTTAATACAGCTTTCAAGATATCTTTTGTAGCTATTTTCCCCTTCATAAGGATATCTGATGCCTTATCATTTATAGAGAGAACTGCTTGCTTAGCAGCCTCATGATTATTTTCTACATGACGAATAGTCATGTCGCTATTCCATTGACTAGGTATTAAACCTATATCAGTTGCTAATTCGGTTATTTTCGATTCATCCCCAAATAGCAAGAAAGTACATAAATCTTCTTCGAGTGCTTTTTTCACTGCCAGAAGCACTTCCTTATCAGCCGCATTTACCACCGATACGGTTCGCTTTCTTCCTTTTTTTACTTTAGCTTTTAATTCGTTTAACGATTCCATACATACCTCCTATCTCTGCCCCAAATATAATTAAGCAAAAACCGTGCCAACCTACAAACAATGAAAACGCTTCAATTTGTAGTGCAACCACCTTGCAAATTATTGCAACAATGCAAATTATTGCAGGTTATTTCTTTCAATTTTATACTTATCCATTTTATAGTATAAATTTCTTATCGAAATATGGAGATCTTTTGCTGTTTTCGTTTTATTGTAATGATTTTTTTCAAAAACGTGTTGTATATATTGTTTTTCATAATGTTCAACAGCTTTTTGTAACGGTAAATCAGTCGTAAGCTGTTCGCTATGATGGGAAATACTCTCCGTCTTTGTTGCTAATTCTGGAAGGTGCTTTAGCTTAATGATTTCTTCATTCATATCCATGTATATCATTGCTCGTCCAAGCACATTCTCGAGCTCTCGGATATTACCTGGCCAATGGTATCTCTTTAATTCAGCTAATACTTCATCTGAGACAAACCGAACATTTCTCCCATAATCTTGATTAATCTTCAAAATAATATGCTCCGTTAAGACCGGTAAATCAGACAATCTTTCCTCTAAGGAGGGAATGAAAATGGGTAATCGATTTAAGCGATAATAAAGATCCTCACGAAATGTTTTCGCCATGATCGCTTTCTCTAAATTTACATTTGTGGCGGTAATTATTCTAACGTTAATTGATATTGGTTGTGTGCCACCTACTCTTACAATTTCATTTTCTTGAAGTACTCGTAATAATTTTGCTTGCATATTTAAAGAAAGTTCGCCAATCTCATCTAGGAATATACTTCCATAATTCGCTTCCTCAAATAAGCCTTTTTTGCCACCATGCTTAGCTCCTGAAAAAGCCCCTTCTTCATATCCAAATAATTCACTTTCTAAAATGGATTCTGCAATGGCGGCACAATTGACTCTTATAAATTTATGGTGCTTGCGGTCACTCTCATTATGTATAGCATGGGCAAATAACTCTTTACCTGTTCCTGATTCACCACGAAGTAAAACAGTTGCTGGTGTTTTTGCCCCTACTTTAGCTTGCTCTAGGGCTAACTTCATTTCAGAAGAGGTTCCGATAATATCATCAAAGGTATATTTCGCTTCCAAATTCCGAATAATTTGTCTTGCTCGCTTTAACTCAGTTGTCAGTGCGTGTATTTCGGAAACATCATGAAGTACACCAACGCTACCTTTCATTTTTCCATCCACAATAATTGGAGCTACATTCACATATACCTCTTTCTTTTTAGGGCCAACTTTCATCGTAGCACCTCGGACAGCTCTTCGAGTCTGAAGTACTCTCATATGCATGCTTTCTCCCTCAGAAATATCTGTAGTAGCTGGTTTGCCTATAACATCTGATTCTTCTAATCCAGTGATTCTTGTATATGCTGGATTGATCATAATCCCAAAGCCATTTTCATCTACTACACTAATTGCCTCATCAGAAGAATGAATAATCGCCTCCAACATCGTTTTAATTTCTTTTAGGTCTGTGTTTTCTTCAGCCAAATTCATGACTTCCGTAATATCTTTAAATACTGCAAAAGCACCAACTAATAAGTCATCTGCATTAATAATCGGTATTCGCGTTGTAATAACTTGTTTTTTATTTTCCAGCGTTAATTTTTGATTAACCTCTCTACGTCGATTACGTAATACCTTCGGCAACCTTGTATTTGCAATTACACTCTCGATCGACTTACCTTCAAATTCTCGTTTCTCTTTCCCTACAATTTTTTCAGCGCCTTTGTTGACAAACGTAACGATTCCTTCATTATTAATAACAATCATGCCGTCTCTTATATTATTTAAAATGAGTGCTTGATTACGCATCTGAAGCTTCACTTTCTCCAACAATGTTTCCTTCTCATCAAATAATTCGGAAATAATATATGCGACACTTCCAGGAATAACTACCGTTTTTCGATTTCGTAGCTCAATTAATTTGTCTAATACCTGATCGTCACCAGTTGCTTCAATTATTATATCAATATCCTGATGAATCCAACTTGTCCACTCCACGCCTACTGGGATGTTATATTTTCTAGCTAACTTTAAGCCAGGCGCATCTTTGTTTGTATCAATTACTGCTACTATTTTCATTGTCTGTGTAGCATATAAGATATTTAGAAGGATACTCCCACCTTTACCAGCACCAACAATTAGTACCCGCTTCATTTCATCCCACCTTGCATTTTTTTGCATAGTACTATGATACGTCAGTCTGCACGATTTAGCAAACCGATTCTCTCCACTAATTCCTTTTTATATAATCTTCTGCTATACTTAAGAAAGAGCATACATAAGGGGAAATATAATGATTAGAATCATCGCCGCACTCACATTATTCATTCCTGGAGTCATATCTGCAATCGGAATAAAGCTTATGCGAGATGCATTATTTGATTCCTTTTATCCGATTTTCATTTATACAGGTGTGCAATTTTTTGTTGGATTTATTTTATTTCTTGCTGGAATTGCCTTTATCGGCGGATTTATTATACATCGAGACCGTAAAAGGCAACGCTTAAAGCAAGAGCAGAAAAAAATAATAGAGGATGAATAAGTAACATGAGATGGGATATTTTTCCCATCTTTTATTTTTTCATCCTAAATAAACAAATTCTTTCACCTTTCGCAATGTGCAAAAAAAACTGAATTTATGTTATGATTTTAATTAAAAATATCATCGGGAGGAATTAGCGTGAAAGTAGCAAAATTTGGGGGGAGTTCTGTAGCAAATGCAGAACAATTAAGGAAAGTAGGGAATATTATAAAAGCTGATCCTCAAAGAAGATTTATTGTAGTGTCAGCTCCAGGAAAAAGATTCAAATCAGATAGGAAGATAACTGACATGCTGATTGAATTAGGTGAAGTGCATTGTAATAATGGACAAACAGATGAATATGTCTACCCTATCATGCAACGCTTCAATGAAATTGTCGAGGAATTAAATATATCAGGAGAAATTCTTGAAAGTATTTCTCAGTCCATCCAATCTATTTTGCATAGTAAAAATTCAGACCCAGAAAAAATGGATGCATTGAAATCGATAGGTGAAGATAGTTCGGCAAAAATTTTAAGTGCTTACCTTAATCATATTGGTATTTCAGCTAAATATGTAAACCCCCAAGATGCAGGTATCTTAGTAAGTAATGAACCAGGAAATGCAAAAATATTACCTGAAAGTTATGAAAAAATTTACAATCTTAGAGACAGCGAAGAAGTTTTAGTAATACCAGGTTTCTTCGGGTATACGAAAAATGGAAAATTAATAACCTTCTCTCGTGGAGGTTCAGATATAACTGGATCCATTGTAGCTGCAGGAGTCAAAGCGGGTCTTTATGAAAATTTTACTGATGTTGATTCTGTATTTTCCGTCAATCCGGCGTTCGTGAAAGATCCTCAAAAGATCACTACATTAACTTATAAAGAAATGCGTGAGTTAAGCTATGCTGGCTTTTCTGTTTTCCATGATGAAGCATTAATTCCTGCATACAAAGATGAAATACCTGTATGTATAAAAAATACGAATAACCCAGAAGCACCTGGTACATATATTGTTTCTGAAAAGAAACCAAGCGAGAAGTGTGTTGTTGGAATTGCTAGTGATACAGGCTTCTGTAGTATTTATATTAGCAAGTATTTGATGAACAGAGAAATTGGCTTTGGTAGAAAGCTTTTTCATATTCTTGAGGATGAGGGTATCTCTTTTGAACATGCACCTTCAGGTATTGATGATATGTCTATCATTCTTCGTGAAAGTGGGCTGCCAATTGCAAAAGAAAAAAAAATATTACAAAGAATTCAAGCAGACTTACATCCAGATTTAATTTCCATTCATCGAAACTTAGCTATGATTATGATTGTTGGAGAGGGTCTTGTTAGAACCATTGGCCTTGCACAAAAAGCAACAACAGCTATTGCAAGTGCTAATGTAAATATCGAAATGATTAACCAGGGTTCATCTGAGGTATCGATGATGTTCGGTATCAAAGCTGAAGACTTAGATAAAGCTGTAAAGTCACTGTACCATGTCTTTTTTGAATAAAAACACTAACAAAAGAATGGGTCGAAAGCATTTTTAGCGATATAAAACCCGAACTTTATAGATAAAGTTCGGGTTTTTGGTTTGTGGATTTTGTGGTGACAGATAGTTCATTCATCCCTCGTCAACATGCTTCGCTTTCCGCGAGAATGACCCATAGCCTCCTCAGTTAGCAATTTCTTTCGGACTCGTACTGTCTCTCTGGATAGGAAAGCCTTCAGCAACAATACTTCGCACGTAAAAAACACTCTTCTGCCTAAAGGAGTCTACGGTTATTTTGGACTACCCTAAAGTATGCTTACAATTTATTATAATAAATCGTTCAACTGGCTTTATGCTCAAGTCGTAAGTGATCGGCAACCATCGCAATAAACTCAGAATTGGTAGGTTTTGCCTTTGTAATACTTATGGTATAACCAAATAGAGCGGAAATGGAATCAATATTCCCACGACTCCAAGCCACTTCGATAGCATGGCGAATAGCTCGTTCTACTCGGGATGCTGTTGTATTATATTTTTTTGCAATATCAGGGTATAGTACCTTGGTAATTGAACCTAATAATTCAATATCATTATACACCATCGTTATCGCTTCTCGTAAATACATGTAGCCTTTTATGTGAGCAGGGACACCAATTTCATGAATAATATTGGTAATACTTGCTTCTAAATCCTGTTTTTTCTTCTCTTTACGATTCACTTTTGACACACCAGTAGATATTGCATTATGACCTTGTACTTGCCTGATTTGCTCTGATAAATTATCTAGATCAAATGGCTTTAAAATGAAATAAGATGCTCCTAAGTCTACGGCTTTCTTCATTACCTCTTCCTGTCCAAACGCTGTAAGCATAATAACATGAGGTACTTTTCCAGATGAAGAACGTATCGTATTTAATACAGCAAGACCATCTACATGTGGCATAATAATATCTAACACTAATACATCCGGTTCTAATTCCTCTAGCATTGTTAGACAGTCTCTCCCATTATATGCCGTTCCGATCACCTCAATATCTCCCTGTTCTTCGAAATAATCCTCCATTAATTGAATTAATTCCCGATTGTCGTCGACCAAACATACTGAAATTTTTTCCACAAAAGCTCCTCCTTTTATGTAGTACAAAACTTTTCACTATTTTACATATTCTACACAATTGCTAAATATCCTTTTTTTATTTAAAAAACTTTGGTTTTTTTAATATTTTCTTTAATTTACTCATGTTTTCTCCTTTTTACGATATGATTCGATATTTATAGACACTCATGTCGAAAAATATTTACCTAATTATACCACATTTAATAAAGATTGGACAAAAGTTTTCGGATTATTAGAAATAATATTGCTATATGTTAAGACAAAAAAGAAAAAGACTTGTAATGGAATACTCCATACAAGTCAAGCCTTTAACTAGCTTTATTTGTTTGTTTTTCTTTTTTATAAATATCAATACCCGCATCTTGTAACATCCACTCAAGATGAACACCATAACCAGATGTAGGGTCATTTACGAAAACATGGGTAACAGCACCGATAATTTTTCCGTTTTGAATGATTGGACTTCCGCTCATCCCTTGTACTATTCCCCCAGTTTCATTAAGCAATTCTTCATCTGTAATTTGTATAACCATTCCTTTGGTTGCAGGAAATTTTTGCGGCACGCTACTTACAATTTCAATGTCATACTCTTGGACCTGTTCACCCTCAACAACAGTCAAGATTTTTGCAGGGCCTTCTTTTACTTCATGAGATAAAGCAACAGGCATAGGCTCATCCCACTTTCCATTAGACATTTCATCGTTTAATTTGCCAAATATTCCAAAAGGGCTATTCTTTGTAATCGACCCGATTTTATGATCTTCCGCAGAAAATTTTGCTTGTTTTTCTCCCGGAATTCCGTTATTTCCTTTTTCAATCGACGTTACTGATGAACGAACGATAGAACCATTATAGATCTCAATCGGTTTTTTTGTATCCATATCTGAAATCACATGTCCTAATGCACCGTATTTTTTTGATTTAGGTTCATAAAACGTCATTGTTCCAATACCTGCTGCCGAATCTCGAATATAGAGCCCGATTTTATAGTCGTTTTCCATACTATCTAGCGTAGGCTTTAGCTTTGTTGTTATCGTTTCTTTTCCTCTTTTTAACTTGATATCAAGTGAATTGCTTTCTTCACCTGCTTTTTCTACATATGGTTTAACATCCTTCATCTTTTTTATCTCATTTCCATTTATCTCTAAGATAACGTCCCCTACTTTTATATTTGCATTTTCTCCTGGGGAAGTTTCTCCTTGCTTACCATTAACTAAATGGTGTCCAACAACTAAAACACCCTTTGTGTGTAGCTGTACACCTATGGATTGTCCACCAGGAATAACCTTTAAATCGTCTAAAACATTTACATCAACATTCTTTATTGGTAAACCTGCAAATTCATAAAATGCTTGACTTTTCTCGTAATCATTGGCATAAACTTTATTTGAATTTGTAGTTTGTATTGTTTTTGTTGAGCCTTTTAGGTCGACATTTTCTCCTAGCGTCGGCAACGTAATTGGAGCATTATTATTTAGCGTGATAATCTCGCTAGGGATCGATAAATACTTCTGAATCGGGGCAAAAAAAGGAAATGCAAACACAATAATAAGGAGCACAAAACCTATCCAAAATCGAAATTTTCTTGTCTGTTTCCCGTTCAAATTATTTCACTCTCCTCGTTCCAACCCAAAACCACTTGTGTTTTTCTGTACTCCTAATTTGACCTACTAGCATTTGTTTTAAACTGGTGAAACATAAGTGTGCTACCTAACATTACCTTTGTTTAAGAAGTTTTCGTATGTATATGTAGACTTCTTGCGGAGGGTAACAAAAATACATGTATGATATTACTAACGATGGAATAAAGTAAATACCAATGCATATAAAAAAGCCAGATATTCTATTTTCTGGCTTTATCCTTCATATTATGCTTCTTTTTTGATTTATAATTCACAGCCATTTCCAACATTTCACGTGCATGCTCTACGGCTGTATCTGTAAGTTTGGTTCCCGTAATCATTCTTGCTAATTCATTTATTTGATAATCGATTGATAATTCACTAACCATCGTATGCGTTCGATCGTTCTGTGTCTGCTTTTCAATTAATTTATGCGTATCAGCCATTGCAGCTACTTGTGGGAGATGTGTGATACAAAGCACCTGTGATTCCTTAGAAATATGATGAATTTTCTCTGCTATAGCTTGTGCTACTCTGCCACTCACACCTGTATCTACCTCATCAAATATAACACTCGTAACACCTTGATTTCTAGCGAATATCTTTTTAAGTGCTAACATAATTCGTGACAGTTCGCCACCAGAAGCAACTTTACTTAGTTCTTTTAATGGCTCGCCCGGATTCGTAGAAATCATGAATTTAACCTGATCATATCCTTTTTGATGGAGATTTATTGCATGATATTCATCACTACGGATATATTGATCCATGTTTTCATGTTCGAATGATACAGAAAATGCAGCTTTATCTAAATATAGTCCTTTTAATTCATCATGAATTTCTTTCGTTAAAGCATTCGCTGCCTTTAAACGAAGCGCGTGTAATTCTTCCGCTTCTAAATAAGCATCCTTTGCTTTTTCATTTATTTGTTTTTCTAATTTTGATAAATGGGAATCCTTATTTTTTATTTCTTCCATTTCCTCTTCAATTTTAGCCATGTACTCTAATATTTCATCAACGCTTGAGCCATACTTTTTCTTTAAGCGGTTAATTTCGCTAAGTCGAGCTTCTATTTCATTTAACCGCTCTGGATCATACTGCATAGACTCTAGATAATTTCCTAAATCATGGGTTAGCTCTTCTAAGCCAAAGAAATAATTCCCAATTTCCTCTGCTTTTCCAGCAATAAATGTGTCGTACCTACCATTATCCTGTAAAGCTGTTTGTGCAGTTGTAACCCATTCAAGCCCTTTTTGATCACCATATAGAGCGTTATAGGCTATTTGTAACGCAGCGTAAATGCGTTCATAATTGGCTAAAGAGCTTCTTTCCTCTTCTAACCTTTGATCCTCGTTAGGCTCCAAATCCGCAGATGCCAGTTCCGTCATTTGAAATTCAAGCAAGTCAAGCCGCTGTGCTGTTTCTTGCTCGTTTTCGCTTAGTTTGCGATAACGAGTTTTTAAATTACTTAATTCCTCATATAAGCGAATATACTCTTCTTTAGCTCGTCCTATTTGTGCAGCATTATACTGATCCAATAAATCAATATGATTATCTGGGTCCATTAGTGATTGTGTTTCATGCTGGCTATGAATATCAATTAGCGCTTTTCCAAATTCACGTAGTATTGCCAATGTAACTAGCTTGCTATTTACGCGACAAATACTCTTCCCATTCGCAGTTATCGTACGCCGAAGAACAATTTGCTCATCTTGAATTTCAATACCATACTGTCTTCCGATTTCATAAATAGCATGCGACTTATCATCTATTGTAAACAAACCTTCAATATCAGCTTTTTTCGTTCCATACCTGACAAACTCAACGGAACCTCTTCCACCCGCAAGTAATTGCACTGCATCTATAATAATGGATTTCCCAGCACCTGTCTCTCCGGTTAATACAGTGAGACCATCATGGAAGGTAATTGAAATTTTATTAATTATAGCAAAATCCTGTATAGATAACTCTGTTAGCACGCCATCACTCACCTCATCCCAACTCTACAGCATCTCTATAAAACGTTCTTTAATAATTTCCGAGTCTGCTTCTGTTCTGCAAATGATTAAACATGTATCGTCTCCACAAATTGTCCCCATGATCTCTTCCCAATCCAAATTATCAATTAACACACCAACAGCATGGGCATTTCCAGGCAACGTTTTTAACACAATAAAATGGCTAGCATGTTCAATTTTCACAAATGCATCCATAATTAATCGCTTTAACTTATCTAACGGATTAAATCTTTGATCAGCAGGTAAGCTATACTTGTATTTCCCGTTCGTTGCTGGAACCTTTACTAAGTGCAATTCTTTTATGTCACGTGAAACAGTCGCCTGTGTAATATTATAACCTAAGCGTTTTAAGTGATCGACAAGTTCATCCTGTGTCTCTATTTCATTTTCTGTAATTAATGCACGAATCTTTATATGACGTTGTACCTTACTCATAGGGCGCCCCCATTTCCCATTTCAAGCTCATTTACTTTCTCTCTGCTTTTTGTAGTTCAGCATGTGCCTTTTTAACTACATCTTCTATTTCGACATCCGTAACTGTAATTCCTTTTTTTTCTTTTTGCCAGCCAAAGTGTGCCAGAAATTCTATGTTGCCATCACCGCCAGTAATCGGTGAGTGAGTTATATCAAATAGATCATATGATTCACTCATAGCAAAATCAACAATGGTTGACAATACAGACTGATGTACATTTTCATCTCGAACAATACCTTTTTTTCCTACTTGTTCTTTCCCAGCTTCAAATTGAGGTTTAATTAAAGCAACAATATCACTGTTTTCAGTAAGTAATCGTTTTAAGACTGGTAAAATAAGCTTTAAGGATATGAATGAAACATCAATTGTAGCAAAATTTGGTTTACCCTGTGTTAACATTTCAGGGGTGACATATCGAAAGTTTGTACGTTCCATAACTACTACACGATCATCATTTCGTAACTTCCAATCGAGCTGATTATAACCAACATCAATGGCATAACATAGTTGTGCCCCATTTTGCAAAGCACAATCAGTAAATCCTCCGGTTGATGAACCAACATCCACCATAATTTTATTTTCAGTAGAGATATCAAATGTTTGCAATGCTTTTTCTAGCTTCAGTCCTCCCCTACCAACGTACGGTAGTAATTTACCCTTAACGGTTAACGGAGTTTCTTCATCAATCTTCATTCCTGGCTTGTCCAATCGTTCATGTTCATTAAATACAAGGCCAGCCATGATCATACGTTTTGCTCGTTCTCTCGATTCCACTAAGTTTTTTTCTACTAATAATACATCTAATCGTTTTTTTTTACTCATTAGTCGTTTCCTTTATTACTAATTTTTGGGTAGTATTCTTATTTTTAATTTATTTTCTATAACAGATATTACTTTTCCAGCGAAGAAAATAATCGAGGTTGAGGCATTTATCGCAAAAAATTTGCCTAGCGCCTTACCTCCAACAGTAATAGCAGCAACTACACTTGTCAGTAGAACAGAAATCGTTATTTGAACGGTCGATCCTTCTCCATGACCTAATAAATTTGCCATTTGTAATACAACAATGGCTGAAGCTGTTCCACTCACTATACCTGAAATATCTCCTATCACATCATTACAAAAGCTAGCAAACCTATCAGCATTTCGGATAATGATAACCGCTTCTTTAGCGCCTGTTACTTTTTCTGCGGCCATTGCATGAAACGGTGCCTCATCAGCAGCTGTAGAAGCAATACCTAACATATCAAATACAACGCCGACAAATACTATCATAAATACAAGAAGTAAACCAATTATCCAAATAACTCCACTCAATATAGATGACGAGATAATTGAAAAAATAGCCGCTAACACAAAAGTGATAACGGCAATAGTTAGACTAAATTTAATCGATCGTTTTACGTGTGATTTCATTTCATACCTCTATTATATAAGATATTCATTCTTTTTATGTAAGAGAAGGAATGGTCATGTAAAAGGTAAAAACTGTGGCTTAGGTCCAGTAGGTTTTCCCAGTTGATTACCCCGTGTTGCCACGAAAGGCGGTTCCCCTTTAAAATCAACTTAGCTTCGTCGCCAAAAGCTAGACTGGATTACCACTTAGTCCACACTATAATCCCTTTTATATGTCATACGAACAGTCTAGGAGATTTCCTCAACAGTTCTTAACCGCTCCCTAGCCTCTTTTGCAGTGCTGATTTCATAGAGATGAAAATAAGCAAACTAGTGGCCATCTAATTTGTTATTTTAAGACTCTAATCCCCTCAGGCACCACTCAAGGCAGGCTACGCTGCATATTAGGTGTCCCTTACCATATCTGCAGGTTCATACCCCATTCCATAATGATAACTAGGCTTAGCTATCACTACAGAGATGGGCCTCCGCGGTAATCGGGTCAACGCCCACATGCCTTTGTGGATCGCCCGAAAACCTTAACTCCCAGCATAGACCCAAGGCTGGGCGCCTCAAGCCTACACAAGGAACTTCATCGATGTGCCCTTTGGCGGATTTTTAGGCCCGCCTTCAGGTACGGAGAACTGACTAGAATACTGCACCATTCCTTTGTTAGTTTAATTATAGCATATTTAAAAGGAAAGTTCTATTTCTGATTTTAATGGTCTCGTTGACTAAAATACTCCGTTAAATCCATTAACACCGATTCTTGTGCATTAGCTTTTTGTAATGCCGCTTTAGCCTTATCTACATACCACGTTTTCTTTTCGATAGCACCTTCAAGCCCTAGCAATTTTGGATAGGTACTTTTCTGATTTGATTCATCACTACCAACAGGTTTACCAAGCTTTGCTTCATCTCCCATTATATCTAGAATATCATCCTGAACTTGAAAAATTAATCCCAAATAATAAGAGAATTCTTTTAGATGCATGAGCTCTGTCCTTGATGCTCCTCCAAGAAATGCCCCAGCATAGACCGCAAACCGTAATAGTTCACCTGTTTTATGTGCATGAATTTGTTCAAGCTCCTCTAGGGTTACCGGTTGATTCTCTGCTTGCATATCTAAAATTTGCCCAGCTACCATACCTTTAGGCCCACTTGCTTCTGTTAATACCTGGAGTATTTCTACCTTTTGATCAGCAGTCAATTGAGAATCATTAGCTATTAGTTCGAAGCTGTATGTAAGCAATGCATCACCAGCTAAAATTGCTGTTGCCTCATCAAAAGCTTTATGATTTGTCAACATTCCTCGTCGATAGTCATCATCATCCATCGCGGGTAGATCGTCATGAATGAGTGAATAAGTGTGGATCATCTCTAAAGCTGCCGCAGTTGTCAGTGTAATAGCCGTTTTCTTTCCATAAACCTCATAGCTTGCTAATAATAAAATTGGTCTTAATCGTTTTCCGCCAGCTTTAACAGAATAAATCATGGATTGTTTTAACGTTTCAGGAATTTGGATGGTATCCAATTTTTCCAGAAGGGTTTTATCAATCAATTGTCTGTATTCCTGTAAATAATCTTTCATATTACGCAACACTGTCATTCTTCCTCCTGGATATGAAAAGGTTCAAGTTCCCCTTGCTCATTCATAATCTTTGTCATCTTTTCTTCTACGTGGATTAGCTTATCATTACATAGTTTAGATAGCTTCATTCCATCTTGATAGTAATCAATCGCTTTTTCTAAAGGTACGTCCCCTGTTTCCAGCTTTTCTACTATTTTCTCCAGCTGTGCCATTGCTTCCTCAAAGGAAAGTTCATTGTCCGACATTTTTATTATTCCTCCTCTACCCTTACAACATCACAAGTAATATCTCCATCCATCATCTTTACAGTAACTCGATCAGCTTTCTTTACCTGACTTACTGATTTAATAATAGTTCCATCTTCAGAATAAGAAATGGAAAAACCTCTTTTCATAATTTCTAAAGGATTTAGTAAACTTAACTTATCCAGATTATTTGCTAATCTTTCTGATTTTTGTGTGATAGTCTGTTGCATTATGTTTTGCTGTTGCTTCATTAGTTGTTTTAATTGCTGTTTGGATCTCTCCAACTGCTTGACTGGCTGTTGATAAATAAAACGTATATACAAATGCTGGTAGTTCTGATGACCCTCTCCTAAATGATTAGTCATTGATTTATTCAATTGATCCGTTCTTGTATCCAATTCCTGTTCTTTTTGTTTGAGCAATTGCACTGGATATCGAAAAGCATATGACTGTCGAAGTCTACTTAGATGTTGCTTATGTTGCTTTAACTGCTGATTTAAGTCTTTGATGAGCATTCGCTTTAATGTGGAAACCTTATCCTTTAATTCTTGTCTTGACGGAACCGCTAACTCTGCAGCACCTGTAGGAGTGGGAGCTCGCAGATCTGCAACAAAGTCACTAATCGTTACATCTGTTTCATGACCGACTGCCGAAATAATTGGAATTGTAGAGTTAAAAATCGCTTTAGCCACTATCTCCTCGTTAAAACTCCATAGTTCTTCAATGGATCCCCCACCTCTACCAATGATTAGTACATCGAATAGAGATTTTGTGTTAGCTACCTCTATAGCTTGACTAATGGACACTGGAGATTCCGTACCTTGGACAAGAACTGGTAAAACAGTAACTTCAGCGATTGGAAATCGCCGTTTAATGGTAGTAATAATATCTCGAACCGCTGCTCCTGTAGGCGAAGTAATAACACCAATATGAGTAGGTATCTCAGGTATTGGTTTCTTGTGGTGTTCATTAAAATATCCTTGTTTCTGTAGCTTTTCCTTTAGCTGCTCAAACGCTACGTATAAAGCTCCGATCCCATCAGGTTCCATTTGCTGAATATATAACTGATACTGTCCGTAGGCTTCAAACACACTAATTTCGCCTTTAATTAAAACGTTCATTCCATTTTCTGGAGTGAATTTCAACCTTCGATTATTCCCAGCAAACATAACAGCTTGTATTCTCGATTGATCATCCTTGATGGTTAAATACATATGTCCTCTTGAATGATGCTTAAAATTAGAAATTTCCCCGCGCAGCCAAACATCACTTAAATGCGGATCAGTGTCTATTTTTCGCTTTATATACTTTGTAAGCGCAGTAACTGTTAAATACTTATCATTCACAATTTCTCTAATCCTTCAGCTGCTTTTATTGTATTTTTTAAAAGCATTGTAATTGTCATTGGACCTACACCTCTGGGAACAGGAGTGATGAATGCCGCTTTTTCTTTTGCGCTTTCGAAATCTACATCTCCAGTTAATGAGCCATCCTCCAACCGATTTATACCGACATCGATGACCGTCGCACCTTCCTTTATATCGTTTGCATGAATAGCATTTGGCTTTCCAACAGCAACAATCAAGATATCCGCTTGTTTTGTAAACTGCTGTAAATCCTTCGTTCGAGAATGACAATATGTAACAGTAGCATTTTCATTTAATAATAACTGACCGACAGGCTTACCAACAATATTACTTCTTCCAATAATAACAGCATGTTTTCCTTCCATTGGAATATGTTTTGATTGGAGCATTGTCACTATTCCAAATGGGGTGCAAGGTAAAAATGTATTCATACCAGCCATCATTCTTCCAATACTTATAGGATGAAATCCATCTACGTCTTTATTAGGGTGTATTGTCTCAATAATTTGTTGTTCACGGATATGAGTGGGAAGTGGTAGCTGAACAAGGATACCATGTACCGCCGAATCTTGATTGAGCCTTTCAATCAGTGCTAGTAATTCTTCCTCAGTAATAGAAGTTGGCAACTCAATTAAATCCGAGGATATCCCTGTTTCCCTACAAGCTTTTTCTTTTCCGTTAACATATGATTTAGAAGCTGGATTATCACCAACTAATACAACGGTTAAATGTGGATATATTCCTTGCTTTTTTAGCTCTTCTACCTCTACTTTCATTTCATTTCGGAGTTCATCGGCTAACGCTTTTCCATTGATTATTTCTGCAGTCATTCACGACATCCCCTTCGTTTATTGAACAAATTTTGATAGAACACCATTTATAAATTTTCCTGAGTTATCATCTCCATATGTATTTCCTAGCTCAATTGCTTCGTTAATGGAAACATTATCAGGTATGTCCTCTACATAGCTGATTTCAAAGATAGCAATACGTAATATTGTTTTTTCAACAGACGCTATTCGATCTATCGACCAATTTTCTAGCTTCTCTGAAAGCATTTTATCAATTTCTTCCTTATTTCTTGCCACACCTTCTACGAGCATGGTTAAAAAGGCATCTTTCGTCTCATTTTCAAGAAAGTGCTCCATAGCCTCGGCTGGTTTATTGTCATTTACATCTAACTGAAACAATATTTGAAATGCCTTTTCTCTTGCTGTATGTCTGTTCATTGCTTATAGCTCCTTTTAACATATCTCTTACAAATCATAACATGATTATATCACCAATGCTAGAATCAACATTAAGACTGAATACCATGCTAATTATCAAAAAAAAGAGGTCAAAAAAGGATCTAATATTCCTTTTGACCTCTCTTCTTATTCATCTACATCGTCTGTTCCTTCCATTTGTATCCCTACAACATGAACGTTAATTTCATCAATTTCTAAAGCTGTCATATTTTTCAGCGTCTGTCTAATATTCGTTTGTAGCATTTGTGCAACCTGGGGGATAGATACACCAAAGTTTAAAATAACAAATAAGTCGATTAAAATTCCATTATCTGTTAATTCCACCTTTACCCCTTTACTATGCGCTTTCTTACCAAATCTTTCAGCCACTCCAGAGGCAAAATTACCACGCATCGCGTATAAACCATCTACTTCAGTAGCCGCTATACCTGCAATAACTTCAATAACTTCGGGAGCAATTTCTACTTTTCCTAAACGATCATCACTCACATTTAGTAATGGTTGTTCACTCATTTGCTCACTCCTTTTAGTCTATGTTTATTCCGTTTTGTCTTGTACTATTGGATTTTCTTCTAAGAACTTTGTATTAAAGTCCCCGTTGATGAATACTTCATGATCCATAATTAAACGATGAAATGGAATAGTCGTATAAACACCTTCCACAACAAATTCATCTAGCGCCCGTTTCATTCGTTTAACTGCTTCCTCTCTTGTTTTTCCATAGGTAATTAATTTCGCAACCATAGAATCATAATACGGAGGAATTCGATAATCAGAGTATACAGCAGAGTCTACTCTCACTCCTAATCCACCTGGAGGTAAATACATTTCAATAGTTCCTGCTGACGGCATAAAGTTTTTAAATGGATTTTCTGCATTAATTCGACATTCAATTGCCCAGCCTTCTAGTGTTACATCGGATTGCTTTATGGATAGCTCTTCATTATTAGCGACTTTAATCTGCTCTTTTATTAAATCAACTCCAGTGACCATTTCGGTAACCGGATGCTCTACTTGAATACGTGTATTCATTTCCATAAAATAAAAGGCATTACTTGTCCGATCAAAAATGTATTCAATAGTTCCCGCACCTTCATAACCTACAGCACGTGCAGCTTTCACAGAAGCTTCTCCCATCTTCTTCCTTATTTCAGGTGTTAACGCAGGAGAAGGTGATTCTTCAACTAACTTTTGCAATCTTCGTTGGATTGTACAATCTCTCTCTCCTAAATGAATAACATTTCCGTGTCTATCTGCTAGTACTTGTATTTCCACATGGCGAAAGTCTTCAATATATTTCTCAATGTATACACCAGCATTACCGAAAGAAGTTTCTGCCTCTTTCTGTGTAACCTCAATACCTATTAGTAATTCCTCTTCCGATCTTGCTACTCGAATACCTTTACCACCACCACCAGCAGTGGCTTTAATAATGACGGGATAGCCAATTTCATTGGCAACCACTTTTGCTTCTTCTTCATTTTCAATAATACCATTAGAACCAGGTACAATTGGAACGTTTGCTTCGTCCATTGTTTTTCTAGCTACGTCCTTAATACCCATCTTTTGTATTGCTTCGGGAGTTGGTCCTACAAACGTAATATTGCATGCTCGGCAGATCTCAGCAAAGTCTGCATTTTCAGCTAAGAAACCATATCCAGGGTGGATAGCATCCACTTCTGTTAATATCGCAACACTCATTATATTGGTGAAATTAAGATAGCTGTCTTTACTTTGCTTCGGTCCGATGCAATATGCTTCATCTGCTAATTGAACATGTAGTGCTTCACTATCTGCTTCGGAATAAACCGCTACCGTTTCAATATCTAATTCTTTGCAGGCTCGAATAATCCGGACCGCTATTTCTCCTCTGTTAGCAATTAACAGTTTTTTAATCACTCTTTACATCCCCTTACTTAGTGTTTACACGGAATAATGGCTGACCATACTCAACTAGCTCACCATTTTCAACCAATATTTCAACGATTTCTCCTGAAACTTCTGCTTCGATTTCATTAAATAATTTCATGGCTTCAACAATACAAACAACCGTTGACTCATCTACTTTACTTCCTTTTGATACAAACGCATCTTTTTCAGGAGATGGGGCAGTGTAAAAAGTACCCACCATCGGAGATACAATTTCATGATCATAAGCTACAGCTTGACTTTGTTCTGATGTAACTTCGTTTTCAACTGGTTCATTCTTAATATTTGCCTTTACATCTGATTGTTGTACGTTCTCTACCTTAGTAGTCGGCTGTATTTGATTATCCTGAACGGATACAGGATTTTTTTGACTAGATTTTTTCAAAGAAACCGTCGTACCGTTCGTTTCATACGTAAATTCTTCTATTGATGATTGATCAATTAACTTTATAATTTCTTGTATTTCTTGTACGTTTAACATTACTGCTGGCACCCTTTCGTCTTCAAGCTTATTATTAGGTACTAATAACTCCTCTTAATATTTTACGACAAGTCCAATATAAACTTCAAGGTTTAACCTTAAAAGACAGATGTAAAAATGACCTTCCGATATCTTCTCTATTATAGCAATACTCAATAATTAAAGCGAATACAAGGGTGCTTCGTCCATGACAAAAGCAAAGAATCCGAGCAATGGTTTATTGCCCGGATCTCTTCGCTTACTTACTCTTGATCTTCTTTACTTTCCTTATTCTCATCTGCATTTTCTTCAGTTGCTTGGCTATTCTCAGACGGAACAAATGATACATCTACGTCTTCATAGCCTATTTCATCTCGAACCATTTGCATAATAGAAACTGCTTGTGATTTAGGCAACTTTTCCTCAACCTTCAATTGAACGACAACTTTCTCATCGTCTTCCATCGTTCTTACTAAGACATCCTCATAGTTAGCGGAAGCTAAAATACTATCCTCTAAAATTTTTTCTTTTGAAGACAAATTTTCTAATACATCAATTTCTTCAAGAGCCTGTTCCTTTTCTGTAGGCGTAGATGAGCTGGAAGCTACAATATCTGTTAACCGCTCTTTCTGTGCACTTCGATTATCTTCTAATTCCATTCGTAGTGAAGTGAAAAGTTGATCTTCTCCCAAATTCGATATTTCATCTACTTTGGCATCCCCTTCCGTTTCATTAGAATCTGTTGGAACAGCTTCCTCATCATTGTCTTGTCCATTATTGACATATGCTATATCCTCGCTGTCTGGTGATGTCATATAATACACACTTAATACAATCATCAGACTTAACATCGTAAGTAACCAAACTGTTTGTTTTTTTAACATAAAATAATTCCTCCTTTAATTCTTTGGCATTACGGATACTCTGTGTGTCGGTACATCAAGTACTCTAGAAACTGCCTCTACAATCCATTTTTTAACGCTTGCATGGTCAGCACCCTTAGCTACAACAAAAACACCACGTACTTCTGGTTTTTTTGTTTGTATTAGTAACGGAACTTCTTTTTCACCTTGCCTTACCAGTACAGTTTGTGCCTCTTCGGTCGAGTCTTCTACTTCTCTTGTACCGCCATTTTTATCAGATTCCTTTGTTGTTTGTTGCCCTTTCACGAGGTTTTTCTCATAGACTTTAATATTCGTAGATTCTAAATTAACCATGACCTCTGCTTCCGATACGCCTTTTATTTTGTTTAACAGCTCCTGTAGGTCCTTTGTATAAATCGTTTCCAGTTCTTCCATGTCAGAGGTAGTAGCTAGTTTGTTTGAAGCAGTTTCTTTGGCAGGTTGTTCCATTGGTTGTTCTATTTGCTGTTCCAATTGCTGTTCCTCAGCCGTTTCTGGTGAAGAAGAAAATATATTTCCAACGATGAGCAACAAGATACCTGCTAAAGCTAAAATAATAATGTATCCCAATTTTTTTGGTGGGTGCTTTTTTGTGCCGTCTGATTTTTGGAATAATTTTTCTATTTTTTCTTTCAAGGTGCCCCTCCCTCCCATTGCAACGTTACTTTTTTGTTATCGAGCTCCCATACCTCTCTTAACAATGCTTGTATTTGTTCCAACTGCTCATCTTCGTTTGTGTTATCAGGGTTGTCCGTATCAATTACAACATCATCAACTATACTCACTGCTCCCTCCCCATCTTTTGATTCTCTTAGATAAACAATGACTTCATCCAAGTTTTTGAAGGTCATCTCCTGTTGGTTACCAAATTGGAACTTAATATCCGTTATCTCTACTTGATATTCTTCCTGAAGTGGTTGTTCAGCATATTCTTTTAATTGGACAGCCATTTGTTCTAAAATATATGCATCTTGTGCGTCTTCTATTTCATTTTTTTGTGATTCAATTAAATTTTCCATTGATTTTCCTTCCGTAGTTTCCTGTTCAAACTGTGCTACAGAGGCTTCTAACGCCTGATTAATATCAATCTGAAATATATAAAAAATTGGTTTTAATAAAATTAAAATTAAGATTAAACCAACTACTAATTTAATATATTTTTTCATGGAATTAGAGGGAACTAGTAAATCAATAATAGCCGCTAAGAGTAAAAACAAAATTATTTGTGTTACCCATTGGATTAATACCTGCATGTTCGTCCCCCTATCGTAAAAGCAATGTCAAATTACTTGCTACCACAATAATTACAATTGCTAGAAAAAACATAAATGATACAGCTAGCAAACACGCTAAGATAAATACAATGTATTTACTTATTGTGTTTAAGGTAGTGATGACTGGTCCATCTCCAATTGGTTGTAATACTGCTGCAGCTATCTTATATATAATCGCAATTGCAAAAATTTTTAAGGCAGGGAATAGTGCAATAAATAATATAATTAAAACACCTACGATGCCAATCGCATTTTTTAATAGTAAGGACGCACTTAATATCGTATCTGCAGCATCTGTGAAGGTACGTCCTACTACAGGTATAAAATTTCCTGTAATAAACTTCGCTGTTTTCATAGCGACACCATCTTGTATAGCACTGGCCGCTCCTTGTACAGACATGACACTTAAAAAGATGGTTAAAAAGATACCAAGTGCACCTAAACTTACCGTTTTGAATAAGTTTGCCAAATGGGTAACCTTATAATTTTCATTCAGACTGCTTACAATAATTAATAGTGCTGATAGAAATAATAAAGGCAATATAAATGTTGAAATTAATAATCCGCATGCGTGAATTAAAAAGATAATAATTGGATGAAAAAATGATACGGCAACCACATTTCCAAAAGTTGCCATCAAACCTAAAACTAGTGGTAAAAGTGCAATCATAAAGCTACTCATTGTATCAATAGCATCTTTTGCATAAGATACTGCGGAATAAAAGCTATTTAACGCTAAAAAAATTAACACGATATAGACGACAAAATACGCTATTTTACTCACCGTACTCTTTTCAAATGCATTATGCATGGTTTGCAACATGATAGAAAAGAGTGTAAGCATGAATAGAGAACCGAGTAATTTACCATTAAGTAGCAATTCATGAAAGAGAAATTCTACGAGTCCTATTAATGTATTTTTTAGCGAAAACGAACCCTGGTCTTTAATAAATTCGTAAACACTAGTTTTCTCTAATTCAGGAAGATAACCACCGTAATCTTGTACTAGTTCCCCCCAATATTTCTGTACGCCTTCCAATGAGATGTCATCTAGCATTCCGTCTTGAACATCATGAATATTCGGATTCGCTGAAATAGTAGCTTGTCCCAGAAAGAAAAAGAACAAAGCAAATAGAAGGATACGGAATTTTTTATGATGTTTCATCCACCATGAATACTCCTTTCTGGGTTATGTTAGGTTGCTGGTAAAAAGCGTAATATAGCCTCAATTACAGCTGTAATTATTGGAACAGCAAGCAATAGAATAAATATTTTACCTGCAAGTTCAATTTTGGAAGCGACAGATTCGAGTCCGGCATCTTTGGTGATACTTGCACCAAGCTCAGCAATATAAGCTATCCCGATAATTTTCAAAATTGTTTCTAAATACATTCCATCCACTTGAGCTTTCGTACCTAGTGTTTGAATTAATTGAAAGATAGAACCGATTTGTTGAATAATGGATAAAAAAATGATGACACCAGTGATGACAATTACAAAGAATGCAAATGTTCGATTAATATCCTTTAAAATAATATAGAGAATACTAGCTACTATGCCCAATGTTACAATTTGTAAAATATCCATATGATGTTACCCTTGGTAAAGAAATACGGATTTGATCTGCTGAAAAAGATCAGACAAACCGTTTATTACTAAAACTAGTACGATAATGAAACCAATTAGCGTTGCAAATTGAGCAATTTCCTCTTTTCCCATTTGTTTCAATATCGTATGGATTAGGGCTACAATTATCCCTATTCCCGCTATTTGAAATAAGATAGAAGCATCTGTAAACATCGGGTTAACTCCTTTCAACTATAGAAGCAGTAATACAACAAATATGCCACATAATACACCTAGGCTTTTAGTCATTTTTCCGTATTTTTGATAGTAATCCCTTGCATTTTCTAGCTCGCGATCTAAATGATTAGCTGCTAGCTGAATATGCTTTTGCTGTTGAAGAAAATCATGCTGACCTAATGTTTGGCCAAATTGTAATAATATTTCTTTTTCGTTATTTCCTAGACTGGAAATGTCCATTAAATCGTCTAAGGATTTCTGCCAAACAACATAAAAATCCTTACTATCTTTATTCATATTTTTATACAATTGGTCAAAAAACGAATGAATTGGAAAAGGTGTTTGTTTTTTTATGGATTCAAATGCATCTTGTAAAGGTAATTGACTGTACATCATTTCTGCCTCTAATATTTGTAGTGCATTTTTAACTTGTCTTATATGCTTTGGCCGATTTGCTAGTCGATTACTCCATTCAAATCCAATCCAAGTAGTTGTTCCTATAAATAGAAGTGCCCCTATCCATTGCATAATTACCCTCCCATTTTCTTTCTTAATATGCTATTTCCATAAGCATCATATATATGCTGAAAACTTCCTGGAGAGGAGGTACGGTCCAGCAAGATAATTCTTTGAAATATTTCTTGCTGTAAAAGCGCTTGAATAGAAGGACGACGGTTTAATTCGTCAAGTGTTTGTCCATGAATACTACATATCACTACTACCCCTGCATTAATTGCTTCTAGTAAAGCATCCACATCCCTCTTACCGCCAATTTCATCAACAACTAGTATTTGTGGTGACATCGAACGTATCATCATCATCATACCCTCTGCTTTTGGGCATGCGTCCATCACATCAGTTCGTGGTCCTATATTATGTTGCGGCACTCCTTTAATCGAAGCGGCTATTTCTGAACGCTCATCTACAACACCTACTTTTTGTGGAGGAATATGCGTCCAGCCTGACGAGATAATGCGTGTAATATCACGAATAAGTGTTGTCTTTCCAGTTTGTGGAGCTCCAACAATAAGTGTATTTAAGTAACCTTGTTGATAGAGGTATGGGACTACCTCTGAAGCTGCACCTATCTTTTCTTTGGCAATTCTGATATTTAAAAAGGTGATATACTGAATTGCTTTAACCGAGCCATTTATTGTATTAACTCTGCCTGCTAATCCAACCCGATGTCCACCTTCTATCGTCATATAACCTTCTCTTAGTTCATCTTCCATTCGATATAAAGAAAATTCACTTAGTTGATTAATCATGTGAACAAAATCACCTTTAGTTGGAATTGGATGATAGACTGTTTTATGCGTTGCATGAAATATAAGCTCTACAGGTTTATTCAGCCGTAAGCGAATTTCTTCTAATTCATCCCACCTTCTCCCAACTTTTCTACTGACTTCATTTCTTATTTGTTCCGGGAATAAACGCAATACTTCCTCCATCATCTTCCCTCACTTTTCTATATTGCTTACTAGTAAATGTATGCGCTATTGGACAAATTATGACCTATTTAAAAGTAGTTCAATAAGGGTTAAGGTAGTAGGTTCTAGTAAAACTATTAAGCATTCCGCTACGTCGATCTTTTTAACTTTAATAGTTGTATCTATTGAGGACAAACAAATCTTAACTTTTTCATTCAAGAACAAAAAGGCAAGCGCCCGATTAGAAACGTAGCGACTGGAGCGAGTCAACGGAGATAAAGGAAACACGGTGAGCTTGCAAGCCAACGATGACTTAGATGAGGACGATTTATGAATTAGCCTCGTTTCTAGGTGCTGGCTCAACACGTCCATAATTATACACATGGGCAAATTGTATAGTTTCCTAAACTATTATAAAAAACTGAGCAAAATTCGCTCAGTCCTTATCACTAAATGCTCAGATTTACGCTTTCTCTAGTAGCTATTATGGAATAATAGCTAC
>NZ_CANMAB010000022.1:0-46289 GCF_947495635.1 uncultured Virgibacillus sp.
ATGAATACAAGGGAGAAGTGTGTCTAGAGAATGGGAAATTAGAAATAAAGATTGCATTAACAAAAGAAGCAAGGAATTATTTAGAAAGGTTGATTCACTATCGCACAGACCAACAAACGACGCAAAAAAGGGAAGAAGAAAAAAGGAACCGATCACTTACGTCCAAAGAAGACCTACGTCAACTATCATTGTTTCATGTGTCATGAAGAAGAAAAGATACCGTATAACGTAGTAGAAGAGTTTGATTTGATGGATGGCGGAGACCCAACTACGCCACCAAGATTCAGCTGTGAACAATGTGGAGGAGAAATGTATCCGGAGTATTATAAAGGAGTACAAGGACACGAATACAAACTATCGGATGTGCTCTAGCTATGGCAAACAGGAAAGGACCGGGCTGGTTTTTGCCCGGTTTTTCTTACTAAGATACGTGTAATCCAAGCTTCAGCATTCTATAGCAAATGGAAGGATCTGTTAGATTGTAACTGTCACTAGTCCAATTTTTGAATTGTGAATTGATCCTGTAGTAACAGCCAATTTTGTGGGAAAGCTAACCCTAATTTCCAATAGGATATGCCTAATAAACCTAATTCCTTTATGAGATTGAATTTGGCTTGAATGGACCGCGCATCTTCAAACCATACCTCATGTTGACTTCCTGTATTATCGGTATACGTGAAGTAAGGTGCCTGAGCCTTTTCATCGTATCTAATTTCTGCATTGTTTTCTCTTGCAATCGCGATAGCTCGCTGTGGACTTACAGCCTGAGCCGGCTCCCCACCATTTGCCTGATATGGCAGTGTCCAGTTGTATCCATATAAATTTTGACCTAATAAGATTTTCGTAGCGGGCATTTCCGTTAATGCATACATAACGACTTCCCTTACTTGATCAATTGGTGAAACAGCCATTGGTGGTCCGTAGGTATAGCCCCATTCATAGGTCATTAGCACAACAAAATCAGCAATTTCACCATGTACTGCATAATCATGTGCCTCATACCACTGTCCAGTCTGTGTGGCACTGGTTTTTGGTGCTAATGCTGTGGACATTAATAAATCTTCTTGGGATAAGCGTTCCTTTGCTTTTCTTAAAAACGCATTGTATGCTTCTCTGTCCTCTGGGGGAAGAAATTCAAAATCAAAATGCACATCGCTATATCCACCAGAAGTAGCTGTATTAACGATGTTATCTAGGAGTGTGTTTTGAACGCTTTGAACGGTTACAATAATATGTCCAAGTTCTTGGCTGAATTGACCCTCTTCCAGATTAGTCACAACCAGCATCTTTGCCGTGTTATTCTGTTCAGCGATTTCCGATAATCCATTTAATGGTGGTGGTGTTAAGCTACCATCTCTGCCAACACGATAGCTAAATATCGCTAAGTAGGTTAAATATGGAGTGGTTTTCATGGCTGCATTTTCTAGCGTATCAGAAACAGAATCTCCCATTGGTTCGATATAGGCATTGCTTGTGATAGGTGATTTAGGCCCTGGTGGTATATAAAGCCTAAATCCAACCGGAAGTACATTACCTGGCGAGATACCATTTATTTGTGCTAGCTCCTGATAAGACATTACGAATTGTTGAGCGATGGAAAATAAACTATCACCAGGTTGGACAAAATAAAACTGTCCGACGATAGGAATAACTAATGCCTGACCGACCACTAAATTGTTTGGAGCGTCTAGTTCATTGGCATCGATAAGCGCCTGTGTTGTTGTATTATATGTATTTGTAATACCATATAACGATTCACCTGGGCTAACTACGTGAATTTGCATATAGAATCCCTCCTTCATGAGGTTGTTCAAAAATGAATTAACCTCTCTTTGAACACACCTATTTATCGATCTGCTATTAACAATCTATGAGAAGGGATTTCTTGTTATTCCAACTATATAGCTGTGATATTTGCTTTCATGACAGAATGTAATAAATATAGAGCATATTCATTATTGTCCTTACCTTCAGAAGCCATGCAGTTCTTTGGGATGTGCATATCATACCCATACATATAGGCATCCTTTGCAGTAAATAGAATACAAATATCACCCGCAATTCCTGCCATTAATAAGTTGTTTTTTCCTAATTCATTTAGCAGAGATTGTAATGGCGTTTGAAAAAAGGCGGAATGCTGTGGTTTAATTAGAAAATAGTCATTATCGTCTGGTTTTAACGGTTCAATGATTTGTTTACTCCTATCATTATGGCAGTAATTGATAATTTTATGAAAGTCAGCCTGCCAAAGACCATAATGGTCATTAACATAAATAATAGGAAGTTGCTTTTCTTTTGCAAAGTTGCGTAATCGTAATAAATGAGGAAGTATATCTTTCGTATTTGCTAATAAGTTATTACCACCATCAAAATTAAAATCATTTACAATATCTACAAATAAAACAGCGGTGTTTTCAAGCGATGAATGCAATCCAATTACTCCTCTCTAATTTAAAGGAATTGATGTTTAATGATGCTTTTCTTTTAGTTATTTCCGTATTCTTGTTTTTCAAACTATTATTGAAAGGTAGGGGCAAAATTGTTGGATGAAAAAATGATGGAGTTAGCCATAGACGAGGCTACTAAAGCTGCAAGACAAAATGAAGTTCCTATTGGAGCTGTTATTGTATATCAAGGTGAAGTAATTGCTAGAGGCTATAATCAGCGTGAAACATCACAAAGTACGTTATCACATGCTGAATTGATTGCTATCGAACAAGCCAATGATGTAATTGGCAGTTGGCGCTTAGAGGATTGTACACTGTATGTGACGTTAGAGCCTTGTCCGATGTGTGCTGGGGCAATTGTCCAATCTCGAATTAAGCGTGTTGTATATGGAGCAAAAGATCCAAAGGCAGGTTGTGCTGGTACACTAATGAATCTATTAGCAGATAAGCGGTTTAATCATCAGGTAGACATTACGAAGGGTGTGCTAGAAACAGACTGTGGAGATCTTTTAAGAAATTTTTTCAAAGACCTACGTAAGCAAAAAAAGAAGAGCTAAGGTAAGCTTAAGAGCGAAAATCTATTTTAACAGATTAGTTATTTTTCCATGCTCTACCATTGCATTTTTTTAATATTATCGTTATAATGATTAATGCCGTGCTAAGCGGGGAGGTAGCGGTGCCCTGTACTTGCAATCCGCTATAGCGAGGCTGAATTCCCATCTGAGGTACGATGACTTTATAGTCTGCCTTAAGGGAGTGGTGTTGACGCTTAGGTCCTGCGCAACAGAAACCCATGAATCCTGTCAGGTCCGGAAGGAAGCAGCAGTAAGTGGTCATTTCTGTGTGCCGCGGGGAAGCCTAGGTTGAGCCATGAACTTGAGTAACGTATAGGGTTGTCGTATCGAAGATGGGTGCACGGTTTACATAAGATTAGTAAGTCCCCTAGCTGTTTGCAGCTAGGGGACTTTTTAAATGGGATATAATTTTTTAGACACCATTAATTAGACGTATATTCATTGTGATGGAGTCGGTACGGTACCTGTATTAATCAACGATGGATAATGGAGGAAAATTACGACACTTCTGTGGAAAGAAAGTGACAGAGACACCGTAAAAGTTTGTGTTAGGGTAACGTGCATTTCTCGGTGGAAAACGAGTATCCTTTCCTCAGTAGTAAGGGTAAGAGAACCAAAAGATATATAGAAGTGAAGATAATAGGTAACCCAAGCAATATTAATAATAGAAGTGCTAAATAGATATGAAAGGGAGAGGTACAAAATGGATCGAAAAGTAATATGGGAACATCATGAGAACGTAGGAACAGAATTTTTGCAAATGAAATATATGCAAGATGGTATACAGATTACAAGTACGGTTATAAACGGTCAGAAAGAGGCTCCTTATCTTGTTCATTATCAAATCGAACTGAATAGGCATTGGAAATTTCGAGAATTGAGAGCTGAAGCAGATAGTGGAAAGCAAATCGTACTACGCTCTAACGATCAACGAGAGTGGTTTAATGAAGCGGGAGAGGAGATTACTCATTTACGAGGTGCAATGGATATTGATTTATCGTGTACGCCTTTTACCAACTCCTTGCCAATCAATCGTTTTATGTGGGAGACTGGTCAATCCAGTGATTTTGACATGGTATTTATAGCTGTTCCAGACTTTACATTGACTAAAGTTAAACAACGGTATCATCTTGTAGAACAGTCAGATAAGCGGAAGGTATTTAATTACAAAAGTAATACGTTTGAATCGACGATTGAAGTAGACGAGATGGGGATTGTGACAAAGTATCCGGGGTTATTTACCAGATTATATGCTAAATAAAAAAGGGCTGTCCCAAAAGGCAGCCCCTGTTCCTAGTCAACGGGAATAAACTCCTTTTCCGTGGGCAGTGATTCAGCCTCTTCTTGCGTATAAACCCCAACATTTCAGGCTTCACACCATTGTTCTTGCACAGGAGTCTCGTATATTCCGGTTGCTGTGTCTTCATGTACCTTATGAGACAGTCCCTTATGGATGGGTCATGTCATGATTTTGGATAACCGTCTACAACTAGATCGAGTTTACCTGTATTCGGATCGATGACTAAGCCATGGACTGGTACGCTTTCTGGCATAAGCGGATGGTTCTTAATCGTAGAAACACTATGCTTCACACTATCCTCGACACTATCAAACCCTCGTAAAAAATGTTTGAAATCAACACCCGAATGGTGAAGTGTATCTAGTTTTTCTTGACTAATTCCACGAGTTTTCATTTTTTCAACTGTTCGATCAGCCTCTACACCGGCCATCCCACAATCATAATGGCCAATCACACAAACCTCATCTACTTCAAGTTCATACACTCCAACGAGAATACTTCGCATGATGCTACCAAAAGGATGGGATACAAGTGCTCCGGCAGTTTTAATAATTTTCGCATCGCCATTCGCTATATTCATGGACTTTGGCAATAGCTCGACGAGTCGAGTATCCATACAAGAAAGAATTAAGGCTCGTTTGTTTGGGAGTTTATTGCGCTGATATTTTTCATATTCCTTATTGTCAACAAATTCTTTATTATAGGTTAAAATCTCTTCTAATAAACTCATGATCAAGCTCCTCTTTTTAATAATCTCTATCCATTATAAAGGAAAAATTACAAGAAGACATAATTTAGGTGGGATTACTAGATATATATCATTATTAAAAACAAACTGAAAATTATCAACATATGTAATTTCTTAATTATGTTAAAATAATAATCTTACAAAGAGGCATCCGTTTTATAGATGTTTCATTGAATGGAGAAAGTGAAAATGTCATTACAAGTCAATAGAGGAGGCTAATTCAATTGTCATTTTACTTATTGCTCTTTTACTTTATTTTGGGGTATACTTCATGCTAAAAAGAAAGCTTCATATAAATAGTCAAACAATTAGATACAAACATGTAAATAAATTTAACTTTTACCTTGATCCTATCGTTTTTCAATATTTTCCAAAAAATGTATTTAAATCTTCAGGCGTATTTGATTTGAGTCCGTAACTTTTTTGTTTTGTGTATGAATTCTATTGCACTTTTAGTAAATCTTTTGTTCTTTCCTCGTATTTTTTACTCTAAATGGCCTATATTTTTAAAACCAGAAATATTATTTTTATTCATCTCTTTTTTCCATTTGTTTTATCGCTATGGTTCACATTCCCCCCTTAAATAGAGTATAATTAGAAGGAGATTTTAAAGGAGAATTGTATCATGAGCTATCAAGCTTTATATCGGGTTTGGCGACCAACGAATTTTGCAGATGTGGTTGGGCAAACCCATATTACACGAACTTTGCAGAATGCGATTGTACAAGAAAAATTCTCTCATGCCTATTTGTTTTCCGGACCACGTGGGACAGGGAAAACAAGTGCTGCGAAAATTTTTGCCAAAACGATTAACTGCGAGCGTTCGCCGGTAAAAGAACCTTGTAATGAATGTGCGGCATGCCGTGGCATTCAGGATGGGTCCATTTCCGATGTTATCGAAATTGATGCTGCATCTAATACAAGCGTTGATGATGTCCGAGAAATTAGAGATAAAGTAAAATATGCATCTAGTGTGGTACCTTATAAGGTATATATCATTGATGAGGTACACATGATATCGGTAAATGCATTTAACGCATTGTTAAAGACACTGGAAGAACCTCCAAAGCATGTTGTCTTTATCTTAGCTACAACAGAACCACATAAGATTCCATTAACGATACTATCAAGGTGCCAACGGTTTGATTTTAAGCCAATTTCTAATCAGGCTATCGTCGAGCGAATGCAAACCATTATAGAAGCAGAAGGAATATCCGTTTCAAAAGAAGCACTAGATACGGTTGCTTTAGCTGCTGAAGGTGGAATGCGTGATGCACTAAGTATTCTTGACCAGGCTATTTCCTATAGTGAGGATACGGTTGAACTGGAGGATGTTTTAGCGGTTACCGGTGGTGTATCGCAACAAACTTTAATGAAAATTGTCCAGTCCATGTATGAAAAAGATGTACAACAAGCGTTAATGCAGTTGGATGAACTGCTCCAGGGAGGAAAAGATCCAGCTCGATTTGTTTATGATATGATCTACTTTCTACGCGATTTGTTACTATACAAGGGTGCGCCAACACTTGAAGGAATGCTAGAGCGTGCACGCGCTGACGAAAGTTTTAAGCATTTAGCTAATCACGTATCCAATGCTTGGGTTCAGGAAGCAATGACACAATTAAATCAATGCCAGCAGGAAATCAAGTGGACGAATAGCCCGAAAGTGTATATTGAGATTGCCATCTTGTCCATCACAAACGCTAATGTGGAACAAGGACGTTCAGAACAAGTGGTAGAATCTGATGCAATTGCAGAGTTAACTGCAAAAATTGGTCAGCTTGAAAAGGAATTGAGCTTATTAAAGGAAAACCCTGTTGTTAGTGCACAACCTGCACCACAACGTGAATCTAGAAGAGCACCATCCAGATCATCGAAGAACAGTTATAAGATCCCATATGAGCGAATTCGCGAGGTACTTAAACAAGCGGAGAAGCCAGCATTGAAGGAAGTTCATTCTCAATGGGCTACCTTTTTAGCAAATTTAAAGAAAGCTAATGCTCCCGCTCATGCTACTATCCAAGATAGTAAGCCAGCAGCAGCATCGGATCAAGCGCTTGTCGTTGCATTTAAATATGAAATACACTGTTCTCTGTTCTTAGATAATCGGGAGACAGTAGAATCGATACTCTCCAATGTACTAGGAAAATCATTAACGATTATCCCAATTCCAGAAAAGGATTGGACAGATTTACGAACAGAGTATTTATCAAGTCAAGAGAAATCGGAACCAAAAGCGGAACAAACTGCAGATCCACTAGTTGAGGAAGCAAGAAAGCTTTTTGGTGATGACGTATTGGAAATACATGATTAATCGAAGCATTATACGAATTAAAGGAGGAATTTTCCATGAAGGGAAATATGGGTAATATGATGAAGCAAATGCAAAAAATGCAAAAGAAAATGATGAAGGCACAGGATGAATTACATGAAATGACATTCGAAGCATCAGCTGGCGGTGGAATGGTTACAGTATACGCCAACGGCAAAAAAGAAATAACAGATATTCAAATCAAAGAGGAGGTTATTGATCCTGATGATGCTGAAATGCTACAGGACTTAATCTTGACTGCTACGAATGATGTATTAAAACAAATTGATGATAAAACGAATGATACAATGGGACAATTCACGAAAGGGTTAAACATGCCTGGAATGTTCTAATTCTAGGAGGCGCGTAGATGTATTATCCAGAACCAATTTCTAAATTGATTGATAGCTTTACAAAATTGCCTGGAATCGGGCCAAAAACGGCTGTCCGCCTGGCATTCTTTGTGTTAAATATGAAAGAAGACGATGTCTTGGAATTTGCCAATTCATTGGTCAATGCAAAGCGAGAGCTAACACATTGCTCCACCTGTGGCCACATTACGGATCAAGATCCATGTTCTATTTGTCAGGATACTTCCCGTGACCAATCGATTATCTGTGTTGTACAGGATCCGAAGGACGTTATTGCCATGGAAAAAATGAAGGAATTCCATGGGAAATACCATGTATTACATGGAGCGATTTCCCCTATGGATGGGATTGGACCAGAGGATATTAACGTTCCCGATTTAATTAATCGACTAAAGGATGAAGAAGTTGAGGAGTTAATATTGGCTACAAATCCTAATATCGAAGGTGAAGCAACTGCAATGTATATATCCCGACTTGTAAAACCATCTGGAATTCGAACAACAAGAATTGCTCATGGTTTACCAGTAGGGGGAGATTTGGAATATGCAGATGAAGTAACCCTATCGAAGGCATTAGAAGGTAGAAGAGATCTGTAGGAATTAGGTGAATACATGGCAAAGAAAAAGATAACGAGAAAAGATGTTGACGGTGAGTTGTTAGATACGATGATTCGTTTGGAGAAAGAGAGGAAGCAAATCGAGTCAATGGTTTCTAGAAGCATTGAATCGACAAGTGATGGATATCATTGGGAGGCTTTTGCACAAGCGAAATATTTATTCTTACTACGAGAGGCAAGGCATCGTAATTTACGAGCAAACTACCATTAATTGAAGGTTTTTTCATAAACTACTATATTAATTGATACGTATACTTCAAAGACAAGGCATGGATGCACTTGTCTTTTTGGCTCGATTATATATGTTGAGCTTTGAAAAAATTAAGCATAATAAAACACGCAGGCTCCTATATTCTTTACACTTGAACTGACGAGAAACAAAGCAAAGGGATAGGATTGCTGTCGTTAGGGAATAACTGAAGCTAACCATCGCATAACTTACTCATTCAGTTATCCCTAACCTATGAATAGAATTGGCTAAATCTAAACTAACAAAGTGCTCTCGTCTTTATTAATAATATAATCTGCAGTTTCAACTGCTTTTTGTAGCTGATTATTTTTCAGATAATAATTAAATAATTCCCTTTCATAGCGTTGCATGGTTACAAAAAAACCATGCTCTTTAAAATAAGGTAATGCTTTTTTTGTAAGATAGAAATAATATTTTTCTTCTAGGTCAAGAATCGTATAATAATGTAGCCAGAATACATGCTGATATAAGGGATCTCCTATTTCTGTAGCTACTGCTAAGCCTTCTTCTACTAAAGCTAGTAATGCTTCTTTTGCAATAAATCCTCCTTCATTACCACAACGTACATACCCTTCTAATGATAATAAATAAATATTTGATTTCTGTTGCTTTAAATCCATGGACGCTTTATATAGTTTACCAGCTTCACGGTATTTCTTTCTCTTTAAGTGTTCGTAGGCATAATTATGTAGAATTTTAGCTTTCTTTTCTGGAGAGTTACATAGATCACAAAGCCGAATTAATTCATCGTATTGCTCCTTCGTTTCCTTAAAATTTCGATGCTGGCCGGACTCTACTTCAATTAACATAAGGTTTTCCGTATCAATAACCCCAAGAAAATAATTTCTTTGCTTATAGGCATTCAACGCTTTTTCCCCATAGTAATATGCTAATACGGGAGAATGGATATGATGATAAGCTGCTGCCAAATCATAATAGACCATAGCATTGGAATACATATCAAAATTAATACTTTTTAGTAGATCGATAGATTTAAGATGCTCATCAATCGTCATATAGTAGATACCTTTTACATGTTGCAAGAGGTTCTCTTCATAGTTATTGAGCTTATTCCGTTTTTTATCCAGAAAGTCGATTAACTCTACAGCATTATCCACACTATTTTGCTTTAAATAATAGATGGCCTTTAAGAGTAAATAGTAGAGGTGATATCCTGAAATAGCAATCATTTCGTTTGTTTGAAATTCATGATAAACGGTAGTCGCACTGCTATAATCTTGGGAAATTATCATTTCTTTCCATTGGTCAAGCTTCTTTTTTACATTTTTTAAACTAGCTGCTTCTTCTTCTAAATTAATACTTAGTTTTTGAGCTAATAACATCGTGATTTCTGGTGAATATTCCGTTAATCCTCTTTCTATTTTACTAATATGTGTTACAGAGCAAATGCCTTGCCCAAGCTGTTCCTGGGTGATTTTAGCTTTTTCTCTGTAAAATTTAATAATCTTTCCTTCATACATCGATGCGGCCCCCTTTTAAAGAGATCTTCATTACATAATTTTTATCATTATTTTGTACGAGGATTAATAGAACTTCCGATATAAATAGCTAACTTTATACCAATTATAGCTAACTTGGGGTAATTATTAATAGTGCTTTTGATGCGAATTTTTTTCATTCGTAAAGGTGTTACACCAAGCTAATGCCTAGCAAGATAGGTTTTTATTAATATCCTCGCAACCTTGTTAATACCCCAAGGGAGTAATAGTAATGCAAAAGTTCTATTTTAAATATTCAGAAATGAAAGAATTACCCCAATTTACAGTATTGTGATGTGAATATAACATATGGAATAAGAACGGATTTGTACTTGCAGTTACAAATGCAAAAAGGAGGGAAGTATTACAAATCTAATTCAAAAGGAAAGAGAGGAGAAAATAGGTCATGCTAAAACGTAGATTGCAATGGCTCACTGTTTATTTATCTATTATATTACTGCTCATGTCCCTAGTTCCTGTATACCCATTTGCCGCCTCAGCTAAGGGGAAGGAAATAAAAGAGGTATTAAGTGACTTATCAGCAGAAGAGCGCAAAGCCATCCATGAATTAGAGGCAAATCAAGGTTTTACTATTCATCCAGATATTAATGTAGAAACGTCAGAGCCTGTACAGGTTATTGTTGAATTTAAGCAGGATCCAGCAAAAGTAGAGGTAGCAAAGGCGAAAGCGATGAAGTCACGTAGCAAGGTGACGTTAACTCAAGCATCAGACAAGGTAGAAGCATCACATAAACAATTTAAAGAATCCTTACAAAAGATGAAGAAAACAAAAGCTGCTAATGAACCAGCTATTACTTATGAGTATCGACATGCGATAAACGGTGTGGCGATGACATTACCTGGAAACAAGGTAAAAGATTTAATTCAAACAGGTGTTGTTAAACGGGTATGGAAGGATGAAACCGTTAACCTAGATCTTCCAATCATAGATCAAAACAAAATAGAACCCAAAATGGCTGATAGTGTTCCGCAAATTGGGGTAGATCAATTACATGAAGAAGGAATAAAAGGGGAAGGAATACAAGTTGGGGTAATTGATACAGGAATAGATTATAATCATCCTGATTTAACAAATGCCTATGATGGTTACCGTTTTACAGAAGGGGAAGACCCTGCTGATATTGATCCAGATCAGGTTAAGGGTTGGGATTATGTAGATAATGATGCGGATCCGATGGAGACTACGTATGAGGACTGGCAGAAGTCAGGAGAAGCGGAATTTATTAATGGGATAAGCTATTACACCTCACATGGCACACACGTTTCTGGCACAATTGCTGGTACGAAAAGTAATGATGTTGATTATGCAGTTAAAGGTGTAGCTCCTCAAGTAGATTTATATAATTATCGTGTGTTAGGACCTTATGGTTCGGGATCTACTAATGGAGTCATCGCGGGGATTGATAAAGCTGTCAAGGATGAAATGGATGTTATTAATCTCTCGTTAGGATCTGGTACAAATGATCCGTTGTCTCCGACATCTGTAGCTGTTAATAATGCCGTATTATCAGATGTAGTAACGGTAGTGGCTGCAGGTAATGCTGGACCGGGAGAAAAAACGGTAGGATCACCAGGAGCGGCAGCGCTTCCAATTTCTGTTGGAGCTAGCGATGTGTCACAGGCAATACCAACATTCGATGCTACAGCAGGAGATATTGTATTAACAGATTTGCAACTGCTTGCCAAGAATTTTACAGACGACCTTGAAGCGCTCCGAGGTCAATCTTTATCTGTAGTAGATGCAGGCCTAGGGTATGCAGAGGATTTTTCAGAGATTAATGTAGAAGGGAAAATTGCTCTAATTGAGCGTGGTGAGATTACGTTTGACGAAAAAGTTAAGAATGCAAAGGATGCAGGCGCTGAAGCTGTCATTGTATTTAATCATGAAGAAGGACAAATTCCTTATTATATTGGAGAAAGTACAGCATATCTCCCAGCATTCCGTTTATCTAATCGAGATGGACAAGCTCTCAAAGAAGCGCTTTCAGAGGATTTTTTGCTGGTGTTTGGTGAACTAACAAATACGAATTCAGAAGGCGATCATTTAGCAGATTTTAGTTCAAGAGGACCTGCAGCACAAAATTATGATATTAAGCCAGATGTCGTGGCGCCTGGAGTAGCCATTTTCTCTACGTACCCTTCCTATGTTAATGATCCGGAAAGTAATAACTATGATTTAGCATATGCTCGGATTCAAGGTACTTCGATGGCTTCGCCACATGTTGCAGCATCAGCAGCACTTATCTTACAAACCCATCCAGATTACAGTCCGTTTGAAGTGAAAGCAGCTTTAATGAATACATCTGTTGATTTAAAAGAGGATTATTCTGTTTATGAAGTAGGGGCAGGACGTATTAATGCTTATGATGCCGTTCATGCTAAGACAGCAATTAAAGTCCTTGATCAAACAGAGATGATAGATGGTGAAGAGTCTATCATGATCGATGAAGTTACAGGATCCATTGGTTATGGTAGTTACTATCTTGAAAAAGGTCAGGGGCTAGAAAAAACGAAAGCCCTTCGAATTGAGAATCGCTCAACGGAGGAGAAAACGTATGCCGTAAATGTTGAATTCCTAAAAGGAGACAACGAAGGAATTGCAGTAAATATACCGGAATCGCTAACTATAGGAGCTGAACAGTCAGGAAATATAGATGCAACTATTGAAGTTCCAGATAATGCATCGTACGGCTCATTTGAAGGTTATATTCATATTGAAAATGAACAAAGTGAAGAGGCTTTCCAAGTACCGTTTGCTATTCGCGTTACCGATAAAGGGATTGATTATGTTGATTTAGATCGAGAAGCAGTTCCCAATGAATGGACATTCCATCCATTTTTAATTCCATTTATTAATATGGCTTTAAAGATTAAGAGCCCGATGGAAACAATGGATGTAATTGTAAAAGATGGAGAAACAAATGAGCCAATCGGGTTAGTTGGTACGTTAGATAGCAGCAATATGGATGTTGATCGAGAGTATTATATATTACAAGCATTTATGGGGACGGTATTTCCATTTACCAATGACCCTGAAAACCCAATAGCTAAAGAAAGAATGAAGCTACCAGAAGATGATTATATCCTAGAAGTGATTGGTCATGATGAAAACGGAGAAACGTACACGGTACAAAATGTCACTGTTGTCGATAATACACCGCCAGAAATAACATTTAACGATCTTGAGCCTGGTGTACATGAAGTGGATGAATCGATGTATACCGATGAAGATGGTTATCATGCGCTATGGGTTCATACAAATGTCTATGATTCTACGATTGATGTACTCAATTCCAAAGGACTAGAGTATGATCAGTCGGAAAATATCGTAGCTTATTATCAGAATTCACCGTTCCCAGGCAAGATTCCTGTAGAGGCGAATGGGGATATGAAATTTGGTTTATTACCAGAAGAGCTAGAAAATGGACCAGTAAATCTAGAGTTGTTACCAGTTGATTTAGCCACGAATGCTAATTTTATGAATAAAACGAGGTATACATTCGTGGAGGATGGTACGGCATATGGAATTACGAACTACGATGAAGAAGAAATAAGAAAAGGTGACACATTTACAGTGACATTAAGCTTAAAAAACGTTCAAGCACTAATGTCTGGCGAATTTGAGGTTGAATATGCAAATGATCTTTATTCGTTTGAAAATGTCCAAGTAAATGAGGCATTTGCGGAACATGCAAATGAAAATGGATGGAGCGTTGAATTAGATGAACCAACCTTTAGGGAAGACTATTGGACAGACTTTGTAAAGGTAGGAGCTTCGGTAGAAGGAAATGGTTTTTCCGGTATTGATGGGGATATGAAGTTTCTTGATGTCACGTTTAAATTGACAGATGACCATTATTATAGTGGTTTGGCAAGCTTGTCTGTTGCTGATTTTAGCTATAAACAAGCTGGGGAAACAGAACAGACAATCATTCCTGTTTTTTCTCATGATAAGTATACCATTATTCCAAAACATTCGACGATCACTGGATTTATTAAACCAGAAGCTTTTCTTCATGAAGATGGATTTTTATTACGAAAAGATTATAACGAAATCGGAGTAAAGGTATACGCAAAAGCGCAAAACGGCAAGAAATATACGGGTACTATTACGGAACAAGGAAGCTTTACCATCAAGGGCTTACCTGTGACGGAAGAAAAATATAAGGTTTATGTAGATGTTCCAGGTCATTTAAATAACGTGTTGGAGGCAGAGGTAGGAATAGAAAAAAATGGTGAACTAATTGGGCAATCGAAGCGTGTTTATCCTGAGATGAATCTTGCTGGAGATAGCAATGGAGATAAAGTGGTTGACATCCACGACGTGATGCGAGTTGTTGCCCATTATGGAAAAGAAAATGATAAAGCAGATGTTAATAAGGACGGGGTAGTGGATGAAGCAGACATCCGATTTATAGAGAAGAACTTTTTAGAAATTGGATTTGATGCACCAGGTAATAAAAGACCACTAGAAAAACTAGGCAATAAAGGATTAAATGATTTTCTAAAATCCTTAGGTCTAGAGCCAAACAAGTAAAATAAGCAGTCTTAAACGATGCGTATCGTACAGCAATTGGAATATTCATTAAAGAGCAACCTTGATAAGACCTTTGGTGAGACCGTTACCTCGGGGCAAAGCGTATACCAGTTGTTTAGTAAGAGAGCTGTCTCGAGAGACAGCTTCTCTTAAAAACATTATGGGAGTGAGGGGGATGGAAATTAACAACGGATTCAGGAAAGCATGGAAAATAATGATACGTACTTTACTTACCTTACTAATTATTATCGTTTTATATATGGTGGTTCAATTGTTGCTATATCCTAAACAGCCTCCTTCATTGTTTGGATATCAGCCTTTCTCTGTATTATCTAATAGTATGAATCCGACTTTCGAGACTGGCGATATGGTCATTGTAAAAAGATTAGCTCCAGCAGAGATTCAGGAAAATGACGTGATTACGTTTAAGAAAGGTACAAATCAGTATGTTACACACAGAGTAAATGAAGTAGTTTCCCATCAAGGCAATATCCAGTTTGTTACTAAGGGAGACAATAATAATGTGATTGATGAGTCAATGGTAACTGCAAATAAGGTCATGGGTAAACAGGTAGCCTCCATTCCATATGCAGGATATATTGCTAAATTTATAAGTGGCCCAGTTGGGTTTATTCTACTTATTGTTCTCCCATTTACTGGATACATTTGTTTAGAGGTATATGAGCGAATATCGCGAACGACAAACGAAGATGCAACGAATCAAAAAAATGAATTGTAGCTAAGGAGGATATTTATGAAAAAATGGAAGAAAGCACTATTAGGTACAACCTTTGCCGGAGTATTGGTAGCATCAACTGGTTTAGGAACATACGCGTGGTTCACTTCAGAAACAGAGGCTCACGGGGACATGGAAAACGGAGTGTTGCAAATAAATGATAATAGCAATATAGAAACGCCAATTTTTTCTGGGGTTAAATTTGCCCCTTCCCAGCTTGAATATGGGAATTGGGTGACGATCGAGAATACGGGTGATTTAGACACGTTTCTGAGGGCGACTTATTCCCATTCCATTGACAAGGCATCCTTAGATGCATATGAGGTAGGATATATGGCTATGAAATACACGGTTACGCCGGACCAAGATACCTATGAAGAATCAAAAATTCAATTAGAAAACCTTTTTAATGGGGAAACAAATGAGCGGACTTTTACTGCTGCGAACACAGCTGAAGGTGTGGAGTTTTCTGGGGAACTATTAAACGGGGGAAATTCTGGAGAGATTGTATTTGGAGAGGGTGAAGAGGATTCGTTTTGGCAGCTAGATGAAGGCCAATATATTGATATTATGATAGCTATCAAACTTGATGAGAGTGCAGGTAATGAATATCAGGGAGCGCAATACGATGCTACCTTTCGTGTGATTGGTAAACAAACAGATGACGGTGCAGCATACGAGCAATAATTCGTAGGGGTGACAACTTGTGATATACAAGAAGAAAGCTTTTCAATTGCTTTTATGCTGCTTGTTTGTATATTTGGTAGGATCTAGTATAGCTACATCTACGACAAAGGCATGGTTTATAACTGAATCCCAATCACAGGGGAAGGTCGTCCATGCTACTACAGAGGATCTTTTGGATGTTGACGCTACTGTATTATCCTATGACACAGACTGTGTAATATGGATAGAAATGAAGATAAAGAATATCTCTGATGTGGCAATTCCAATAGAGATAGATGAAAGGTCTATTTATCTAGCTCCTGGAGAAGTATTCTCTGAAGTGTTTGAACGAAAGGTATCTTGTGAAGCAAACGAATTGCGTTTTCAATTAATAGGATTTAATCGGTTTATTGGTGAATTTATTGTTGTTCCACTCCAACCATCTCTATTGAAAAAAACTGCTGTAAATAGATCTGTAGATATAGAGATAGAGAAACAGGTGAAGAACCAAGTGCAAACACCAGATAAACAAGCATCTGATTTGCATGAACAGTAAAAAAGACTTTTAGGGAGAGACAAGTATTTTAGATAAGGGAGCCTTGAAACATAATTTAAGGGTGAACGATGCATGGTCACGTTAGGCGGCTGCTTTAGGATTGGGACATAACTAAAACGGTTTATTCTAATGAAGGAAAATACACTACTCTAACCTCTCCGGAAATATACGTAAACTCCTTGAAAAAGGAGCGCTTTTTCTATATGTGATGTATCGCTATCGAAGCGTTCCTTATCCTGCGGGAGGAAAGCAAAGTATATTTCCGGAGAAGCTTCGTTCACGGACATCATTTCTAGTTGTTCGTTTTTTGGAATGAAATATTTTATTCTCCGCTTCGTAGATATTATAAAATTGGATGTAAGCTATAATCGCCTCCATTAATGCTTCACACGTGTAATAGTTTTGCCACCCATACTAACCGCATCATGCTTCCGCTTTCTTTAGTAAACCTTCGATATTTCTACCAGAGAAAACAGATGGTGTTGGGCTTTTTCGATGTTAGGTTGTTCTTATTCTCCTTTGTCCTGCATATGTAATATAAAAGGACAAGGGAGAGGGGTTGATCGGTATGAGTTCTACACTAGTTATTTCAATAATGGTAGCATTAATTATTATTTTATTACTTGTTGGCGCGCCAATCAAACCAATGCGCTTTATTGGACATACTACGGTGAAATTAGGGATAGGCATCTTATTTCTCTTTTTTATTAATGTATTCGGTGGAGCTATTGGGTTGCATATTCCGATTAATGTATTTACTGCAATTATCGCAGGCTTTCTCGGTATATTTGGACTAGCTTCTTTATCAGCTATTCATTTGTTTATTATTACGTAAAAGGATATGGAGGTACGTTTTTGTTATCTATTTCTTACAAAAAGTTTCAAAGATTGCCTGTATAGAATCCGTTAGATTAGGAGATACTAATTTGTAACGGAGGTGGGGAAATGAAACAGAATATGACATATGAGCGCTGTGGCATTTGTGAGGAAGAAAAGGAGACAGGTATTCATTTGTACACGTTATTTATTTGTTCTGAATGTGAGCATAATATGATACACACAGAGCCCAGAGAAGCGAAGTACAACTATTATCTGCAAAAATTAAAAAATATTAATAAACCAAAACTATATTCCTAGATCAAGAGGCTCGGACAAAACACAACTTCATTACTTAAAATACGAATGATCAGGTTTATTAATAGGACTATCATCGCCGCACCATGAAAATATACGCTCTTTCCGTGGGCACGCCGTGGGCACGGACTCAGCTAACTTGGTAAAGAAAGACACGTTACCAAGTGGATTTTCGAACTCGTGCTGTTCCCGCCGGAGTCTCGCATATTTCAGGTGCTAAATGAATGATTTTAATCAAAAAACGAATGATAATTAATTTAAAATAATTATCGTTTGTTTTTTGTTGTTTCTTCATTACTTTTTTCTCATCCTATTTTTATAAGAAGCCATGAAGGGTTGGCAATGACTAAATGAAAAGACGGTATTGCTATGATAAGATAAGAGATATGTAAAGAAGTAACATGCTTGGAGAGATAAAAGAATGAATCAAAAGCTAACCCCATTATTTTCTACATTACAACAATTTCAACTGAATCAACCCGTTTCTTTTCATGTACCTGGTCATAAAAATGGTGAGATATTTCCTTCCTTCGCAAAGGATTATTATTCATCCTTATTAAGGCTTGACGTAACGGAGCTACCTGGCCTAGATGATTTGCACGCCCCCGAGGGTGCAATTGCAAATGCTGAACAACTGGCAGGCGATTATTTTCAAGCTGATCATACATTTTTCCTTGTTGGTGGAAGTACGACTGGTAATCTAGCGATGGTCCTAGCAACTTGTACAGCAAATGATACAATTATTGTGCAACGCAATTGTCATAAATCGATTATGAATGCTTTGGAATTAAGTGGTGCAAAACCAGTGTTTATTGCTCCAGAATATAATGAGATAGTAGATCGATATACGAGCCCGAGTATATCGACGTTACAGGAAGCGTTAGCACTTTATCCACAGGCGAAAGCAGTAGTGCTTACTTATCCGGATTATTTTGGCAAAACATTCAATCTAAAAAAAATGATCGATCTTATTCATTCATATCATATTCCCGTCCTTATTGATGAAGCCCACGGTGTTCACTTTTCATTGGGTACTCCATTTCCAGAGTCTGCAATAGCTCTTGGTGCGGATATCGTTGTACAGTCTGCCCACAAGATGGCTCCGGCTTTAACAATGGGTGCATATCTTCACTTGAATTCAGCTATTGTTTCGAAGCATCGTGTCGCACATTTTTTACAAATTATTCAATCCAGTAGCCCATCATATCCAATTATGGCATCGTTGGATATTGCTCGCGCCTTTTTGGCAGACTTTAAACAAGTAGCTATTAAAAAGGTTCTAGCTAGTGTTGATAAGGTCAAAACTATTTTTGATGATTCGAGCTATTGGAGAATTGTGCCAAGTGATGACCCTTTGAAAATAACACTTCAGATGAATGAAGGTATTGCAGCAAATGAAGTAGCAAAACACTTTGAATTCGAACAAATATACCCAGAGTTAGTGACACATAATCAACTACTATTTATTCACGGGTTGGCACCATTTCCTTGGGAAAAGCGCTTGAAAAAAGCTGTAAAAAGCGTGAAGGATCAATTAAAAAATAGTGCCAAGCATGATACAATAAAAGTACAAAGCTTTTTTCCGAAGCGAATACAGGAATTAGCTTTGTCCTATCCATTGATGCAAAATCTGCATACCGTTTACATGCCCTTTAATGAGGCAGTAGGACATGTCGCAGCAGAAGCGGTAATTCCATATCCGCCAGGTATTGCATTAATTCTTAAAGGAGAAAAAATTACAACATTACATATAGAAGCCATTAACCAATTACGCAAACAGGGTATTCGTATGCAGCAACGTCATACAGATGGCATCCATGTTTTTACAGGTATAAAAGAAGGAGAAGAAGATACGTGAGTGGACAATTTATTACATTTGAAGGTGGCGAGGGTGCTGGTAAAACCTCGATTCTCCATTCTTTAAGAAAGAAGCTAAGTGATCATGGGTTCGAAGTGCTAGCAACACGTGAACCTGGAGGTATTGAAATTGCTGAGAAGATTCGAACCATTATTCTTGATCCGATGCATACAGAAATGGAAGAGCATACAGAAGCTTTGTTATATGCAGCCGCAAGAAGTCAGCATCTAGTTGAAAAGGTGTTACCTGCATTAAAGCAGGGTAAAATAGTGCTATGCGATCGCTTTATTGATAGTAGCCTGGTTTATCAAGGGTATGCAAGAGGATTAGGGATGGATGAGGTATTTGCAATCAATCAGTTTGCTATTGGAGATTGTATGCCGGACATGACATTGTTCTTTGACATTAAACCGAAAAAAGGACTACAACGAATAGCGGCGAATAAAGATAGAGAACAGAATCGATTAGATTTAGAAAATCTAGAGTTCCATGAACAAGTCTATAAAGCGTATCATATACTTGCAGAAAGATTCCCTGCACGAATTCAAACAATTAATGCAGACCAAACGATAGAAATGGTTGAAAAAGATGCTTACGATCGTATTATTTCTTTATTGACTTAACTAATGAAAAATAAAGGAGCTGGCAAGAATGAAGTTATTGATCGCAGTGGTACAGGATAAAGATTCTAATCGCTTAGTTGATGCTTTAGGTGAAGAGAATTTTAAAACAACCAAACTCGCTACTACTGGTGGATTTTTAAAAGAAGGAAACACAACTTTAATGATTGGTTGTGAGGATGAGTATGTTGATGAGGCGTTAGATATTATTAAAGATAATTGCTCTCATCGAGAACAAATGGTTGCCCCTATTTCGCCAATGGGTGGGAATGCAGATTCCTATATACCAAAGCCAGTCAAAGTTGAAGTAGGCGGAGCCACTGTATTTATATTGCCAATCGAATCGTTTTTTCAATTTTAATATGGTGTAAAGAAAAATTACTCCAACTAGTTGAAATCCGAACAATCTGTCTGTGAATATTGGTATACTGATTTCCAAGGGGGCTATGTGACCTCCTTGCTATGTCTAGCTTGAACACGCTTCGTGTAGAGTAGCCGCTGTTTGTTCCAATTAAGCAATCATCGAAACCGCCTTATAGCATTATTCGGTGATTTCATGGAAATAACACGTTTACTTATGAAGTTCATTTACTTGAAAAAGGGACTGAGCAGATGAAAATTAGCCAGGATTTAAGAACACAACCGGAAACTAAATATACCAGAACGACGAATGAGGACAACAGGTCTTTTCAGAAAACGCTACAGTCCCAGGCTTTGAATTTGAAGCAGCAGGAATTACAAGTACTCATGAAAAGCATTACCATGCAGGGAGACAAGCTGGCACGTTTTCGAACATTTCGTGACCTTGCTAAATTCAAACGCTTGGTGAAAGGATTTTTGCAGGAAGCTGTGTATAGTGGATTAGATTTGCAAAAATCACATAGTTTTGGCATGGATCGTCAAAATCGTAAGTTAATGCTAGTAAAGCAAATAGATGAAAAACTAGTAGAATTAACAGAGGAAATTATGAATCAAGAGAAAAAGACGGTAGACATACTTGGTTTAATTGGAGAGATAAAAGGTTTATTAGTTAACATATATACGTAGAATCTTAAGATAGATTATTGAAGGGGATACATATGGAAACATGGTCTGAGGTTGCAGAAGTACAACCGTTGGCAAGTAAAATAATAACAAACAGTATGAAAAAAGACCGCATTTCTCATGCGTATTTACTTCAAGGAGAAAGAGGGACCGGCAAAGAAGCAATCGCTTTATTAATTGCCAAAGGCATATTTTGTGAAACTAATGCTGTAAATGAACCTTGTCAAACGTGTAATGCTTGTAAACGTATTACCTCAGGGAATCACCCAGATGTTCATTGGATTGAACCAGATGGACAATCAATTAAGATCGATCAAATAAGGAATTTACAAAAGGAATTTACCTATTCGGGTCTAGAATCTAATAAAAAGGTATATATCATTAAAGGTGCAGATACGCTAACAGTAAATGCTGCTAATCGCATTCTTAAATTTTTGGAAGAGCCTAGTAAGCGAACAACTGCTATTATGCTAACAGATAACAGTCAAGCTATCTTGCCGACTATTCGTTCAAGATGTCAGGTTATTGACTTAAGGCCTCTTCATCCAACGATGTTGCAAAAACAACTCATTGAAGAAGGAATGCATGAGAGAAATGCTGTTTTGATGAGTACTCTAACGAATCGTATAGATGATGCTTTTACTAGAATTAACGATGAGTGGTTTGCCTCTGCAAGAAAGATAGTGGTACAATTAATAGAAGTACTTTCGACCAATCCAGAAGATATATTCTTATTTATTCATCAGCATTGGGTGACTCATTTCAAAGATAGAAATGAGCAAGAAGAAGGATTGGATCTCTTGCTTATCGCAATGAAAGATATTCTTTATTACCATATAGAAAATGAAGCTGGGATAGTGTTTTTCGCCCCTTCTGATGAATTGCTTGAATTGGCAGCAAGGCGCTTTTCTCAGAATCAATTAGTAGCAGTCTTACAAGCTATTTTACAAGCAAAGCGAAAATTGAAGCAAAATGTCCATCCGACCTTAGTGATGGAACAGCTAACACTTCAAATACAGAGGTGATAAGGAATGATAGAGGTAATTGGTGTCCGTTTTAAAAAGGCGGGTAAAATATATTATTTTGATCCAGGGGAAGCTACCATTTCACTAGATAGTTATGTTATTGTAGAGACAATTCGTGGAATCGAATTTGGCAAGGTTGTTCTTACCAATAAAAAGGTTGACGAGGAAGATGTTGTTCTACCACTTAAGAAAGTGATTCGTATTGCAACGGATAAGGATAAGTTAACCGTTTTAGAAAATCAAGAACGCGCAGAAAAGGCCTTTCAAGCCTGCATGGATAAGATTAAAGAGCATGACTTGGATATGAATCTAGTAGAAGTGGAATATACATTTGACAGAAATAAAATAATATTTTATTTTACAGCAGACGGAAGAGTTGATTTTAGAAATTTAGTAAAAGATCTGGCTGCTATGTTTAAAACACGTATAGAACTACGTCAAATTGGGGTACGGGATGAAGCGAAGATGCTTGGCGGTATCGGACCGTGTGGTAGAATGCTTTGCTGTTCTACTTTTTTAGGAGATTTTGAACCCGTTTCAATTAAAATGGCAAAGGATCAGAATTTATCCCTAAATCCGGCAAAAATTTCAGGTCTATGTGGCAGACTGATGTGCTGTTTAAAATACGAAAATGATGATTATGAGACAGCGAAACGGGAATTGCCGGATATTGGGAAAACGATAGAAACACCTTATGGTAAAGGCAAGGTTGTAGGGTTAAACATCTTGGAACGACTCATCCAAATCGAAATCCCTGAAAAAGAACGAGTAATCGAATATACTTTAGATGAACTAATAGATGAAGGAATTTTAGCGCAAGCCACAGAATAACGGGGTGAGTAGCGTGAAAAACAGGCAAATTTTTGATCAGGTATCAGATATGGAAAAGCAAATTGGTGAATTATATGAGCAGTTAGGTGATCTTAAAGGCAAATTAAGTGATTTATTGGAAGAAAATCATCGACTTGCCATGGAGAACCACAATTTGCGTAATCACTTAGATCATTCAAAAGAAGATGAAGAGGAAACATCTGACAACAAAGCAGAAGTGAATAAGAGCTTTCCTGGTGAAGGTTATGATAACCTAGCTAGATTGTATGAAGAAGGCTTTCATATTTGTAACTTGGAATTCGGTAGTCCGAGACGAAATGAAGACTGTATTTTTTGTCTGGACTTTCTGAATAAAACGAAATAATGCAATGTATGGCTGTCTCGATTTCGGGACAGCCTTTATTACAGTTGACTACTTTTTGCTTACGAGAAAGGACATACATATGGTTGAATTATACGATGATGAGCGTTTAGATTATTTACTGGCTGATAACAGCATGAAAATTATTCAAAGTCCTTCTGCATTCTCTTTCTCTTTGGATGCAGTACTACTTGCAAACTTTGCTTATATTCCGAAAAAAAGAGGAGCCATACTTGATCTCTGCACAGGCAATGGTGTTATTCCATTATTACTGTCGAGAAGGAGTAAAAGTAACATAACAGGTGTGGAGATTCAAGAACGTATTTACCAGATGGCGAAAAGGAATATCGACTTGAATAACTTACGTGAGCAAATAAAGATACTGCATGGAGATTTAAAATGCATGCAACCGATAATAGGTCAAAGTAGTTTTGATGTAGTCACCTGTAACCCACCTTATTTTCCGACCCCGTCAGCTACTGAACATAACCTAAATGAATATTTAACAATTGCCAGACACGAAGTTTTCTGTAGTCTAGAGGACGTTGTGAAGGCATGTAAGCTGCATGTTCGTCCAGGAGGGAAGGTATCTATGGTACATCGACCAGGCAGACTTATTGATATTATTAGCCTATTTCGTAAGTACAAGCTCGAGCCAAAGCGTATTCAATTTGTTTACCCCAAAAAAGGGAAAGAAGCAAATATGCTATTAATTGAAGCAATTAGAGATGGGAAGCCAGATTTAAAAATCTTGCCACCTTTATATGTATACAATGAGGATGGTACGTATACAGAAGAGGCAGAGGAGATTATATATGCCTGAACATGAACATACGGTCTATATTCTGAAATGTAAAGATAACTCATTATATACAGGTTACACAAACAATTTGGAAAACCGGCTGAAAATGCATAATGAAGGAAAGGGTGCAAAATATACCCGTGGAAGAGGTCCGTTTCAAGTTGTTTATATCGAGCGCTTTTCCAGTAAAGAAAAAGCAATGAAGAAAGAGTATACCATTAAACAATTAACTCGCAAGGAAAAATTACAACTTATTCGAGCAGCCTTGAAAGAAGTGATAAAATATGAACATTCAACAAAGCTTTGATAACGAAAAAAAAGGGAAATTATACATTGTTCCGACCCCTATTGGTAACTTAGAGGATATTACGTTCCGTGCATTAAATATACTGCGCTCAGTGTCAATTATCGCAGCAGAGGATACACGAAATTCTAAAAAACTATTGAACCATTTTGACATCTCAACACCGTTAATTAGTTATCATGAGCACAATAAGCTGGCAAGAGAGGAACAACTGTTACGGCGATTGGAAAACCATGAATCAATTGCTATTGTAAGTGATGCAGGAATGCCTGCGATATCCGATCCTGGTCATGAGTTAATTCAAGCGGCGATTGAGCAAGAATTTTCTGTAGTAGTACTGCCTGGAGCAAATGCAGCATTATGTGCGCTGATCGGTTCTGGTTTACCAGCAAATGAATTTTATTTTTATGGTTTCTTACCCCGTAAAAAGAAAGACAAGGAGGCAGAACTAGAGAGATTACAACGGATACAGGCCTCTTTATTATTTTATGAGTCACCTTATCGTATAAAGGAGACATTAAAGGCTGCCAAGTCTGTACTTGGTAATCGCCGTGTGGTCCTAGCACGGGAGCTATCTAAACGGTTTGAAGAATATATTCGAGGTACACTGAATGAGGTTATCACCTATACAAAAGACATAGAGCTTAAAGGCGAATTTTGTATGGTTATTGATGGAACAGACCAGTTAATTCAAGAAACTTCATTATGGTGGGATGGCTATACTATTGTTGAACATGTAGATTACTATATAGATGAGAAAGACATGCCTAGCAAAGAAGCAATAAAGCTAGTTGCAAAAGAGCGAAAGCTTCCGAAACGTGAAGTGTATCAAGCCTATCATATCGAGGATTAATTTGTTGCTATAAAAAAAGGTCTAACGTGTAGAACAGGCGTCAGACCTTTTTGAGACAATAATCTTACTATTTATTAAATCTTGCTTCTATCTCTTTAACCAGCTCTTGTGCACCTTCTGGGCTGAGGACAAGTTTGCCGTTTGCTAAAGAGAGATTATCATCGGAAACCTCTCCAGTAAGATGACAAGTCATGTTTGGTTTGTACTTCTTAAGGATAATTTTGTCATTTTCCACGTAGATTTCCATCGCATCTTTTTCCTGAATTTCAAGCGTACGACGAAGTTCCATTGGGATGACAACACGGCCAAGCTCATCCACTTTACGTACAATTCCGGTAGATTTCAATTTCTTTCCCCCTAAGGTTAGAAAAACGAGCCAATTGTCAGCAAGGGCTTTCGTTCTTCCTTAAAATTTGTAAAGCAAAAAAATCGTCATATTTCGACATCACTCTATGCAATAGAATACCAGTGTTTCTTTTTTCTGTCAATAAATATTTACCTGAAAATTTAATAATTTGAAATACCTGTATAAATACTATTATATCAGGTTTTGTCTTTTACTTAATTGGTTAAAATAAGGTATAAATCTGAAAAAAGCAAATAAACAATCTAATATTTTTCGACAAAATTCGATGTTTTTCTATGTTTCTCTTACAAGACATGATGACATTGCACTCTATTTGGCAAAATAACGGATAAAAGCTACAATAGTATATAGTTTTAATAAAGGATGCTGGTGGATTTAGGAGGTAATGGGAATGCCAAATAACAAAAAAACGTTTTATATAACAACACCGATTTATTACCCTAGTGGGAATTTGCATATTGGTCATGCGTATTCTACGGTTGCTGGCGATGCAATTGCTAGGTATAAGCGGATGCGTGGCTATGATGTAATGTATTTAACAGGTACGGATGAGCACGGTCAAAAAATCCAAAAAAAGGCTACAGAAAAGGGTGTAACTCCACAAGCGTACGTTGATGACATTGTAAGTGGTATTAAAGATTTATGGAAGAAACTTAAAATATCAAATGATGATTTTATTCGGACGACGGAAGAGCGTCATAAAAAAGTAGTGTCCAAAATATTTGATCAGCTTGTTAAACAGGGGGATATTTATTTAGATCAATACGAAGGCTGGTATTGTACATCTTGTGAGTCCTTCTTTACAGAGAGACAGTTGGAAAATGGGCATTGTCCAGATTGTGGCGGTCCAGTTGAAAAAGTAAAAGAAGAATCCTATTTCTTCAAGATGAGCAAATATGTCGATCGACTTGTGCAGTTCTATGAGGATAATCCAACGTTTATTCAGCCAGAAAGTCGTAAAAATGAAATGCTGAATAACTTTATAAAACCAGGGCTTGAAGATTTAGCAGTATCTCGTACCACTTTTGACTGGGGTATTAAAGTTCCCGGTGATCCAAAGCATGTGATATATGTATGGATTGATGCTTTAACTAACTATATTACAGCTTTAGGTTATGGTACAGACGATGATAGTAAATATCAAAAGTTCTGGCCAGCAGATGTTCATTTAATGAGTAAGGAAATTGTTCGTTTTCACACGATATATTGGCCAATTATGTTAATGGCATTAGATCTTCCCTTGCCGAAGAAGGTTTTTGCGCATGGTTGGATACTGATGAAAGATGGAAAAATGTCAAAATCTAAAGGGAACGTTGTTGATCCTGTACAACTAACAGATAAGTACGGCCTTGATGCACTTCGCTATTATTTGCTTCGCGAAGTTCCATTTGGATCAGATGGTGTATTTACACCTGAAGGATTTGTAGAACGTACTAACTACGATTTGGCTAATGATCTAGGCAATCTATTAAACCGTACTGTTGCTATGATTAATAAATACTTTGATGGTCAGATTCCGTTATATCAAGCAAGTGAAACAGAGATTGAGGCTTCACTTGAAGCATTTGGAAAAGAAACGATTCAGAAAGTAGAAGAAGCGATGGAGAATATGCAGTTCTCTGTAGCACTATCCTCCCTTTGGCAGTTAATTAGTAGAACAAATAAATATATTGATGAAACAGAACCGTGGGTATTAGCTAAACATGAGGATCAGAAGGAACGATTGGGTAATGTAATGGCCCATCTAGCTGAATATCTTAGAAAAATTGCAGTTATGCTACAGCCATTCTTAACAGAAGCACCTACAGAAATCTTCCGACAGCTCCATGTCACAGAAGCGGCATTAAAGGAATGGGATAGCATTTATCGTGAAGGGCAAATTAGTGTAGGTACTAAAGTTCAAAAAGGAAAGCCAATCTTTCCTCGCTTGGATGTAGATAACGAAGTACAAACTATTAAAGCAATGATGCAAAATCCTGCACAGGTTAAGGAAAAAGCTACGAACGAAGAAACCAAAAGTACACAAGAAATTACCTTTGATGACTTTATGAAGATAGACATGCGAGTGGCAGAGGTAATAAAAGCAGAGCCTGTCAAGAAGGCTGATAAGTTATTGAAGCTTCAATTAGATCTTGGAGCGGAGAAACGGCAAGTTGTTTCAGGTATTGCACAGTACTATCAACCACATGAATTACCAGGTAAAAAAGTAATCTGTGTAACGAATTTAAAACCTGTAAAACTAAGAGGCGAAAAATCAGAAGGTATGATTCTTTGTGGGGAAGATGAACATGGTAAGCTCGTTTTAGCATCTGTAGAAGAATCACTGCCGAATGGATCTGTCGTGAAATAAAAATAGGAAAACGGGCTGCTTGTAAGGTTCGTCAATTTTTAAATTTTTAAAGTACATGACTCTAGTTGAAATGGGGTTCGTATGAAAGGCATTAGCTATGAGTAAATTTGTTCATGACATGTTGAACCTTGTAGGGAAAGTGAAGTATATTCGGTTTGAATAAGTAGGGAGCTGGCTTTTGGGACAGCTCCTTTCTAAGCATAAGGAAGTTTTATTTTGTCATATAGTAAAGTAATTTTATTTGCTTCGGTCTGTCCAAGCTTATTTGAAGATAAACAGGTGAAATATATGACATAGCGTTTGAGCTTTGTGTTTAAGGAGTGAAGTGGTTTGTTATTTGATACACATGTTCATTTAAATGCGAGGGATTTCTTTGAAGATCGCGATGAAACAATTCAGCGTGCTTTTGATACCGGCGTAAACTATATGGTGGTAGTCGGTTTTGATCGGGAAACGATCCCGTTAGCTATCGAAATTGCAGAACAATATGAAACCATTTATGCGGCTGTAGGCTGGCACCCGGTGGATGCTATAGATATGACGGATGAAGAATTAAACTGGATTGAGGAATTTTCTGCTCATCCAAAGGTTGTAGCTATCGGAGAGATGGGATTAGACTATCATTGGGACAAGTCACCGAAGGATGTACAAAAAGACGTTTTTCGTAAACAAATACGGTTGGCGAAGAAATTAAATATGCCAATCATTATTCATAATCGTGAGGCGACCGAAGATGTTATTGAAATTCTTCAAGAAGAAGGTGCAGCATCTATTGGCGGTATTATGCATTGCTATAATGATTCAGCAAAATATGTACAAGCCTGTCTGGATATGAACTTTTACATCTCTCTTGGAGGTCCAGTAACATTCAAAAATGCAATAGAGCCAAAGGAAGTAGCGGTACAGGTGCCATTAGACCGACTGTTGGTTGAAACGGATGCACCTTTTTTAGCTCCACATCCAAATAGAGGTAAAAGAAATGAGCCTTCCTATGTTAAATTAGTAGCAGAAAAAATAGCTGAGCTGCGAGGTTTAACCTTGGGAGAAATTAGTGAAAACACGACAAAAAACGCTATTTCTCTCTTCGGGATAAAATTATGACGGTTGTAAAATAAGAAAAATATTTTGTTAAAAAATAGGAAAAAAACGGTATAAAAAAAGGTTAGCATTTAAGCTAACCTTTTTTTATTGATAATTAAAAGATGGCGAAAAACCAGTTGTACCAATGCTTTCATTGTACTTATTAAAGAGTAATCCGCTCCTCAAATTAATGTGTAATCTAATTGTAACTTAATCGTAATCGGATATACTTTGACTTTGCATATAACTGTTAATATAATCAAAATGCATTAAGAGGAGGCAGAAGCATGCGAATGATTTCAAAGCTAATGCCGGCGTCGACAATGAAGCTGGTTATTTCAGGTATTGGTGTTTTGGCACTTGTTGTATTTTCCGGATTAGTACTATTTGATGCTACGAAGGCAGAAGTAGTCATAACTGAAGACGGTAAAGAACAAACAGTGAAAACGCATAAAAATACCGTTGAAGAACTGCTTGCAGAAGTAGGAATTACCGTCGGGGAGCATGATCATTTGTCACACAGTAAAGATGCTTCTATTGAAAACGGTATGGAAATTGAGTACAACAAAGCCAAGCAGGTTTTTGTAACTATCGATGGAGAAAAGCAGGAATTCTATACAACTGCAGACACAATAGATGAATTTTTACAAGAAAAGAATCTCTCATTTCAACAGCATGATGATATCTCACATAATCAAGGGGATACCATTGAAGATGGACTACATATTCAAGTAAAACAGGCATACCAGATTACCATTAACGACGGAAACAACCAAACAAAATCAAAACCGACCACAGGTGGAAAAGTAAAAGATATCTTAGCTCAATCAGACATTTCATTTGATCCGGAAGGCTTGGATAGAATTAAGCCAGCATTGGATGAAAAGGTGAAAAAAGATACGAATATTACGATTGTTCGCGTTAAAAAGGTTAAGGATGAAGTTACAGAAGCGGTTGCCTTCGAGACAGAGAAAAGAAAAGATAGCAGTCTTCCAAAGGGAGAAGAAAGGGTTCTTTCGGAAGGGAAAGACGGTAAGCTGAAAAAAGTCTATGAGATTGTCAAAGAAAACGGAAAAGAAGTTAGCCGCGAGCTTCTAAGCAAGGATGTTGTTGAAAAAAGTGAGAATCGAGTTATAGCTGTAGGTACGAAACAGGAAAATAAGCTTGTGACCTTATCGAGCAAGAAGTCACATTCGAGCTCAAAGAAAAAATCAAGTTCTAAGCCTTCTGGCGGAAAAGTGTTTACAATGAGTGCAAGTGCGTATACAGCTAGTTGTAACGGCTGTTCTGGTTATACATCTACGGGTATCAATTTAAATGCAAATCCGAATAAAAAAGTAATAGCTGTCGATCCAAGTGTTATCCCATTAGGTTCAAAAGTTTGGGTAGAAGGTTATGGAGAAGCAATAGCTGCTGATACTGGCGGTCATATTGTTGGAAATCGCATCGATGTTCATGTTCCTTCGAAGCAGGCAGCGTATAATTGGGGAAGGAAAACAGTAACAGTAAAGGTTATTAATTAATATTTATGCTCTTACCATGATATAGTGGTAAGAGCATTATTTATTATGGGTATAGAAAGAGGAACAAATGTGAAAATAAAAGAAGTGATTGTTGTTGAAGGTAGAGATGATACAACAAAGATTCTTCAGGCGGTTAATGCTGATACAATTGAAACAAATGGATCAGCGATTAATGATACGATTATAAAGCAAATAAAGCATGCGAAGGATAAACGGGGGATTATTATTTTTACAGACCCAGATTATCCTGGTGATCGCATTCGTCATATTATTGACCAGGCTGTACCAGGCTGCAAGCATGCGTTTTTAACTCAACATGAGGCACGAGCTAAGCATCCTAATAACAAAAGTTTAGGGATAGAACACGCTTCACCTGAAACGATTCGCAAGGCTCTCGCTGATGTATATGAGCTAAAGGAAGCGCACGCGAGTGAAATTGCAAAGGAAAATGTAATCAACAGCGGACTAATCGGAGGGGCGCAAGCAAAGAAACGACGGGAACGATTGGGTGAGCTGCTACAAATTGGTCATACAAACGGAAAGCAGCTTTTAAAAAGGTTGTCGATGTTCGAAATAACCAAAGAGGAATTTGATAATGCGTTAGCACAAATACAGCGGGAGGAAAAGCATGACAGTGAATAAATATATTGCAACACCATCACGTACAAAGGAAATACTAACAAAGTATAACTTCTCGTTTAAAAAGAGCCTGGGACAAAATTTTTTAATTGATACTAACATATTGGAAAATATCATATCCCATGCAGGAATTGATAAAAACGCAGGTGCAATTGAAATAGGACCTGGTATCGGTGCGTTGACAGAGCAATTAGCTATTCATGCAGATAAAGTAGTTGCTTTTGAAATAGATCAGCGTTTATTACCCGTCTTGCAGGATACCCTACAACCCTACTCAAATATTCAAATTATCCATCAGGATATTTTGAAGGCAAATGTATCAGAAGTCATTTCCTCCTGCTTTTCGCAGGAACAACCGGTACATTTAGTTGCAAATTTACCTTACTATATCACTACACCTATTTTGCTGAAGCTTTTGCATGACAATCTTTCTGTAGAGAGCTTCACTGTAATGATTCAAAAAGAAGTGGCTGAAAGAATGGCAGCTAAGCCCAATAGCAAAAGCTATGGGTCCTTGACCATTGCCGTTCAGTATTATACGGAGGCAGAAGTGGTCATGCATGTTCCTAAACGAGCATTTATGCCACAGCCTAATGTGGATTCCAGCATATTAAAGTTAGTGAGACGGGAAAAGCCGCCTGTCCAAGTGCACAATGAAACGTTCTTTTTTATGCTTGTTAAAGCTTCTTTTGCACAACGAAGAAAAACACTTCGCAATAATTTAGTCAATCATTTTAAACCTGATTGGGATAAAGAAACGATTGTACAACTATTAGAAGAAGCTGGAATTGATGGCAATAGACGTGGAGAATCATTGTCTATTGAGGAATTTGCTGTATTAGCAAATGCATTTTATTCAGCTGTTAATAATAATACATGATGTGCTTATGAAGAGTGAATTAGGTATAGAACATAAACGCTAACCGTTAAGAGACGGAAAAAATGGTAAATGAATGGTTCTATATAAAAAATGCTGGGATGAGAGGTGTCTCTGCGAGAGACTACTTCATTTTCTGCGACGGTTATTACGAAGCATTATCTCTAGGCAGCAGCATTCATGTCATTCTGCCTATATGAGGTTAAATTGAAACGCAACAAACGTTTTGACCCACAAAAGCTGAACGGATTCGAATGCGAGCTGAAACGCTTCGAATAATCGTTCAGCTTTTTTCTATAAATAACTTACTTTATGTTTTATTCTCATTTTGCTGTCCAAGGTAGTTAAAAGTAATTATATAGGTGATCTGTAATAAACGCACAGATTTTATGATGGACTCATACGCTATATCAGAATGTTTTGGAAGGCTGTGAGGTGTCAGTTATGAACTATTCGAAGGGTGATCTGGTTACAAGAAAATCTTACAATCATGATTTGTTGTTTCGGGTTGCTAGTGTGAAAAAAAATAGTGCTGATTTATATGGTGAAGATATCCGCCTGAAAGCAGATGCGCCTATATCTGATTTAAAGAAGATACAAGAAAGAGAATTAGAGAAGCGTAGACAAAAAGGAAAGGAAAAAGAGGAATTTTCCTTCCGTTTATTTCGGCAGGACTATCAATTGATGAAAGAGAAACGTGAATATCACGCAACCGAAGGCTATCAGCATGAACCGATTTTTTTTCAATTACCAGCCAAAGTTCTGCATCTAGACGGCGATCAAATGTATTTAAAGAAATGCATTGAATTATATCAACGAATCGGATTACAAGTACATGGAGTGCATTTACATGAAAGGGAAATGCCGATACAAATAGGTGAATTGGTGGAGAAGATACAGCCTGACATTATCGTCATTACAGGACATGATGCGTTTTCCAAGAACAAGGGCAGAAAAAATGACATACGTGCATATAGACATTCTAAGTTTTTTGTGGAAACAGTACGAGAAGCACGAAAGATTAATCCTAATGTGGATCAGCTAGTTATTTTTGCAGGTGCATGCCAATCACATTTTGAATCACTAATTCGAGCAGGTGCTAATTTCGCAAGTTCTCCGCTACGAATTAATATACATGCGTTAGATCCTGTTTATATTGCAGCAAAGATTGCTTATACACCATTCATGGAAAAGGTTAGTGTATGGGAAGCACTAAGAAATACACTTACAGGTGATAAAGGAATGGGTGGGATAGAAACGAGAGGATTATTAAGAACAGGGTTACCCTATTTAGAAGATGAATCAAACGAATGAGCAACTTGCCTTCAGGTAAGGTTGCTGGATAAAAATGGTACAAGTTGGTAAATGAACGAGTAATTTTTTCATGGAATATACACATGTAAATAGCAAAGTTCCAATTAATTTAAAAAAATATACATAAAAACTTAACATATGCCAAATAATAAGCGAAATAGACAAAATAAATTGTTGACATTAAAATTGATATCTTGTTATAATAAATAGTTTTATTTGACTATTGTACAAGTTTATGGTATGCTAAATCCAGTGAGGTGGAGTATAGTGGCGAAAACATTAATCGAAATAAAGCAAGGTCTTGAAGGTCATGTTGGTAAACGGTTAAAGCTTAGAGCGAACGGCGGCAGAAGGAAAACAATTGAGCGGTCGGGAATATTAGCAGAAACGTATCCTTCTGTGTTTATTGTTGAGCTTGACCAAGAAGAAAATGCATTCGAACGTGTTTCATACAGCTATGCAGACGTTTTAACAGAAACAGTGGAACTTAGTTTTACAGACGAACGTACCATTGCTTCCGTGCTTGAGCAGTAGCCCTTAGGTTTACTGCTTTTATTTTATAGATTTATAACTGAATTATCTGTAATTTTGATGAACTACTTATACGAAGGTAGTTTGACTTTCCATTTAAATTTTTCCTTTTTTGTATACATATAACGCGAATTAAACAACGAATCTGCTACAAACTATAAATGTCGTAAGGTAAGACTCATCATACGAAGGGAGTTGTTCTTTCATGGCTAATCGACGTGGAATAATGTCAGACCATTTGAAAGAAGAAATCGCCAAAGAGTTGGGATTTTACGACACGGTGCAGCAGGAAGGTTGGGGCGGTATCAAGGCTAGAGATGCTGGTAATATGGTTAAGCGAGCCATTGAAATTGCTGAAGCAAACATGCAACAAAAAGGCAGATCCTAAAGGGTTTGCCTTTTTTTGTTTTGGCGGGACTTGTACCTGCTTGTAGTCGCCTCCAATTATGTAATATGTTACAATTTTAATATCTATCTACAAGAAGGGTGACGGGTGATGGTGCTTTATGAGAAAGCCCCTGCGAAGATTAACTTATCGCTTGATGTGTTAAGTAAGAGAGATGATGGTTATCACAACGTTGAAATGATTATGACGTCAATAGACTTGTCTGACCGTATCGAATTATTTGAATTGAATCAGGACAGAATAGAGATCTCGTTGGAAAGTAGATTTGTGCCAAGCGATGAACGGAACTTAGCGTATAAAGCTGCAGATGCAATTAAGCGGAAATACGGAATTCGTAGAGGGGTTCATATCAAAATTGAGAAAAGCATACCCGTTTCAGCAGGATTAGGAGGAGGGAGCACAGATGCTGCAGCTGTTCTAAGAGGTTTAAACAGGCTTTGGTCACTACATATACCGATGGATGAACTAGCAAATTTAGGCGCGACACTTGGAACAGATGTACCATTCTGTGTCTATGGTAAGACCGCGCTAGCTAGTGGGCGAGGAGAAGTGATTAATGCCCTACCAGCGCCTCCGCCATGCTGGGTCATTTTAGCCAAGCCAGACATAGGTGTGTCATCTAGAACCATTTTTCAGCGAATTATCGTGGATGAACTTGCTCATCAGCAAACACAAGGAGTGATCCAAGCGTTAAGAGCAAATGATTTTGAGCTGCTTTGCAGAAGTACAGGAAATAATTTAGAAGCAATTACTGTACAATTATACCCTGAAGTGCAACGGATCAAAGATGCAATGAGACAAGCAGGAGCCTCAGGTGTATTAATGAGCGGAAGTGGGCCTACTGTATATGGTCTAGTTGAGCAAGAAAGCAAGGCAAAAAGAATTTATAACGGTATGCGCGGATTTTGTGATGAAGTATATTTTGTACGTCTTTTAGGTTAAATATTGATAAAACACATATGATAATGGTATATTAAAGGGAAATATTCGGTTTTGAGGTGTAGTTATGAAAAGAAGTAATCGTTTAGTCGCGTTGACTAATTATTTTCTTGAGAATCCAAGATTGCATAAACAGTTACCTTATTTCGTAAATAGGTTAGAAACAACGAAGGCTTCCGTAAGCGAAGATATGGATATTATTGATGCTGTATTTCGTAATGAAGGATTGGGTTATTTGCAACGGACCACCGGAGCTGGTGGTGGTGTGAAGTATATCCCAGAGTATTTACATGAAAAGAGTGAAGCATTCATTCATGAAATGTGTCACCAGTTAGCGGATCCGGTACGAATTCTGCCTGGTGGTTACCTTTACATGAGTGACCTCTTAGGTAATCCGAAAACAGTAAGAGAAATAGGTCGGGTTTTTGCTTCTGCATTTTCGCAGATGGAAATTGATGTTGTTGTCACGGTTGCTACAAAAGGTATTCCTTTAGCCTACTCGGTGGCTTCTTTTCTTGACGTCCCTGTAGTAATTGTGCGAAGAGACCCCAAAGTAACCGAAGGGTCATCCGTTAGTATAAATTATGTATCTGGCTCCTCAAGAAAGATTCAAACAATGGTTCTTCCAAAACGGAGCTTGGAAGAAGGTGCAAATGTCTGCATTATTGATGATTTCATGAAGGCTGGTGGAACAATTACTGGAATGATTAACTTATTAGAAGAATTCAATGCTCAAGTGAAGGCAATTGGTGTATTGGCTGAGGCGGACGATGAAGAAGAAGAAAGGGTTGTAGAAAATTATACTTCCTTAATTAAAATATCAAATGTCGATCTTAAAGCTAAAAGCATTGAGGTTCATCCTGGTAATTTTGTAGAAATAGGCGATCGTAAGTAAGGCAAAAACACCTGTTTTTTCCATCCATTTGAAAATATTTTATTTTTTTTAATAATTTAGCAGGATTTTAAATAGTTTTGTTGAACTAGATAATATAGATTCAAATGGGAAAAGGTGGTGATACATCATGGAAGTAACTGACGTTAGATTGCGCCGCGTTAATACGGAAGGAAGAATGCGAGCGATTGCATCGATTACTTTGGATCAAGAATTTGTAGTTCATGATATCCGTGTTATTGATGGGAATAATGGACTATTCGTTGCTATGCCATCCAAACGAACACCGGATGGGGAGTTTAGAGACATTGCACATCCTATAAATTCTGGGACACGTGCTAAGATTCAAGATGCTGTATTAGAAGAATACCATCGTGCAGGAGAAGCTGAAGTGGAGTATGAAGAAGCTGGAGCTTCCTAATATGCACACAATATTTGGGATGCAACTAGAGGTCTAATCTACATCAGGTTAGCCTTCTTTTTTTGTAGTCTAGAAAATTTTAAAAGTAGCCCATGTGGATAAATATGGACGTGTTGAGCCGCGTCCAGCTCCAGCGCCCAGAAACTAGGCAACTTCACGAATCGCCCTACGATAAGATAACTCACCGTGATTCCTTTATCTCCGTTGACTCGCTCCAGTCGCTGCGTTTCTAATCGGAGGCTTGCGACTTTTGTTCTTTTGCAAGCGATTTAGTAATGTTTTTGTGTCTAAAAAAATATAATTTTATTTGCTAACTAGCGCAAAGCCTCCTTTTTCGCTCGAATCGTTTTTCTGCTTTTGTCTACTTAAGCTTATTAGAATGAATCGAATCGCTCTGTATTTTTCTTGAGACGTGCATAAAGGCGGTAAGTATGGAAAGTTTTACATTACCGAGGACCTTGTTTTATACGCTTTATCTATTGAAATGAAAAGGGTTTTAAGATAATATTCATTATGGATAAATCGAATTGATGGAGGTTTCCTTATGACGAAGCGATATGCTGTTGTTTTAGCAGCGGGTCAGGGTACGAGAATGAAATCTAAGCTATACAAAGTACTCCATCCCGTAGCAGGTCGTCCAATGGTAAAGCATGTCATTGATCAGATAAACACAGTGAAGCTAGATGAAATTGTTACAGTAGTAGGCTTTGGTGCAGATATGGTTAAAGAGCAAATTGGCGACGAAAGTAAATTTGTTATTCAAGAAGAGCAATTAGGAACGGGGCATGCAGTGCTCCAAGCAGAGGATTTATTAAAAGAAAATGAAGGAACAACACTAGTAGTTTGCGGAGATACCCCTTTAATAACGAGCGAAACGTATCAAGCACTATTTGACCATCATGAGCAGACAGGTGCTAAAGCAACTGTATTAACTGCAAAAGCTCCAAATCCATATGGCTATGGTAGAGTTATTCGCAATGCGGTTGATGAAGTAGAAAGAATCGTAGAACAAAAAGATGCCACCGAAAAAGAACTACTCGTTGATGAAATTAATACAGGTACATATTGTTTTGATAATCAAGCACTATTTCAGGCGCTGCAAAATGTGTCCAATGATAACGCACAAGGTGAATACTATTTACCGGATGTTATCGAAATCCTTCAAAAACAGGGTGATAAGGTCAGTGCATTTATGACAGCTAGTTTTGAGGAAACACTAGGAGTAAATGACCGTATAGCCTTAGCAGAAGCAGAAAAAACCATGAAACAACGCATTAATGAAAAGCACTTACGAAATGGCGTAGCGATAATCGATCCGGATAATACGTATATTGAACCAGATGTAGAGATAGAGCCGGATACCATCATCCATCCTGGAACGATATTAAGAGGTGATACGGTTATAAAAGGCAATGCAGAAATTGGACCACATTCAGAAGTTACGAATTGTTACGTGGGGAATGGGACTGTTATTAAACAAAGTGTTGCTAGTGATAGTAAGATTGGTAATCATGTCAAAATTGGGCCATTTGCACATGTTCGTCCAGAAAGCTCCATAGGTGATCAAGCAAAAGTTGGAAATTTTGTAGAGATTAAGAAGACCGATTTAGCTGAGAAGAGTAAAGTATCACATTTAAGCTATATTGGTGACGCAAAAGTTGGCAGCAATGTCAATATTGGTTGTGGTACAATAACAGTAAACTATGATGGAAAGCATAAATATTTGACGACGATAGAAGATGATGCATTTATTGGATGTAATTCTAATCTAATTGCTCCAGTTACTGTCGGAAAAGGATCCTATGTGGCGGCTGGTTCAACAATTACTAAAGATGTACCGGAAGATTCTTTGTCTGTAGCTAGAGCTAGACAAACGAATAAAGAAGGATATGCGTCAAAAATTAAAAACAGACAAAAAGACTAACGGAGGGTTCTAACTCATGGCATCTACTTACAAAGATACATCTTTGAAAGTGTTCACATTAAATTCTAATCCTAAACTTGCTGAAGATATTGCGGAGCATATTGGTACAATGCTTGGTAAATGTACTGTATCTCGCTTTAGTGATGGTGAAATTCAGATCAACATCGAAGAAAGTGTACGTGGTTGTGATGTATACGTTGTACAATCTACATGTTCCCCGGTAAATCAGCATATTATGGAGTTATTAATTATGATTGACGCTTTGAAGCGAGCGTCTGCTAAATCCATAAATATAGTAATGCCATATTATGGATATGCTAGACAAGATCGTAAGGCTCGTTCTCGTGAACCGATTGCTGCTAAGCTTGTTGCAAATCTATTAGAAACGTCTGGTGCCGATCGTGTCATTACATTGGATTTACATGCTCCACAAATCCAAGGATTTTTTGATATCCCTATAGATCACCTACAAGGTGTTCCTATTCTGTCTGATTATTTTGAAGCGAAGAGCTTAGAAGATATTATTATTATGTCTCCAGATCACGGTGGAGTTACACGTGCTCGTAAAATGGCTGATCGACTAAAAGCGCCAATAGGTATTATTGATAAACGTAGACCTCGCCCTAACGTTGCCGAGGTTATGAATATCGTTGGTAATATTGAAGGCAAGACAGCTATTCTAATAGACGATATTATTGATACAGCAGGAACTATTACACTTGCTGCAAATGCATTGGTAGAAAATGGTGCTAAAGCGGTATATGCGTGTTGTACACATCCAGTATTATCTGGTCCAGCGATTGAACGTATTAATGACTCTAAAATCAAGGAACTTGTTATTACGAATTCGATTCCTTTACCAGAGGACAAGCAGCTTAATAAAATTACTCAGTTATCGGTTGCGCCGTTAATTGGCGAGGCAATTATTCGTGTCCACGAATTGCAATCAGTAAGTATCTTATTCGATTAAATGTTTAGATATTGCATTTAATGGGTATTCTCTATATGAATGTTTTTTTATAGACAACTGCATGAATTACACAGACAAAGTAGAAAAGAAGAAAGGGCTTATAACTAAAAGCCTAGGATTTTTCTAATAACTTGGAGGGTGATGTACGTGGCAGTTAAATTAGAAGCAACATTACGAGAGGATCTTACTAAATCGGCAACAAAGGAAATACGAAATAGTGGTAGAGTACCAGCTGTTATCTACGGAAAAGAAAAGGATTCGGAATCCATATCTGTAGATAGCATTGAATTAATAAAGACGGTTCGAGATGAAGGGAAAAATGCTATTATTACGCTAAATGTGGAAAACAATAAATCGGTAGATGTTATGTTACACGATTACCAAATTGATCCATTGAAGGACGAGCTAATTCATGCAGACTTTTATATCGTTAATATGGCTGAAGAGATGGATGTTGAGGTTGCGCTTCGTTTAGAAGGTGAAGCTCAAGGGACAAAAGATGGTGGCGTACTTCAACAGCCAATGTATGAGTTACAAGTTCGAGCAAAACCTGGAAATATTCCAGAGGAAATTATCGTGGATATTACAGACCTTAAGATTGGAGATAGCATATCTGTCTCGGATATAACGATTAAAGGAAATTACGAAGTACTTGAAGATAGTGACACTACGATTGCAACGGTATTGGCTCCTGACACATTGGAAGATGTGGAAGAGGCTCCAGATGAGAATGCTGAGCCTAAATTAGTAGGTGCTGAAGATGATGCAGATGCAAAAAAGGAATAAAGCAACCATTCCATCATTGATGGTTTTACTTCCCGTTCATATGGGATAAACATGTAAATTATATAACAATGAGTGACTCCCTCCTGTACAGGAGGGTTTGTTGTATTGTATGATACTTTCTAGGAAAGATTTTCTGATAAAGGAAGAAGCAAATGAAATGTATAATTGGATTAGGTAACCCTGGTAAGAAATATAATGGTACAAGGCATAATGTTGGGTTCATGGTCATTGATGAATTACTTCATCGTCATTCATGGAAGTTGAATAAGTCCAAGTATAAGGGTGATTATACGATTGTTCACTTGGACGGAGAAAAGGTATTGTTCCTAGAACCACAGACCTTTATGAACCTATCCGGCGATGCTGTTAGACCATTAATGGATTATTATGATATAAAACTAGAAGATATATTAATTATCTATGATGATTTAGATTTACCTGTTGGGAAAATCCGGTTACGTCAAAAAGGCGGACATGGCGGACATAATGGTATTCGTTCCATTATCGATCATTTAGGTACAAAAGATTTTAAACGGATCAGAATAGGTGTAGGAAGGCCAACGTCTTCTGTTTCAGTTGTAGATTATGTTCTTAGTAATTTTTCAAAGGGAGAATCAGAAGCTGTATCTGACAGTATTGGAAGAGCCGCGGATGCATGTGAAGCATGGCTAAGCGCCTCGTTTTCGCAGGTAATGAATGAATATAATCAATGATGCTTTCATAGGATAGGATACATACATTCATATAGCAACGGGAGCTTTTATTTATTGTATAAGATAAGCGTTTTTCGGATAAACTTTTAATATGAGTTGAAAGTTATTCGAGGAGGTTCCCAGTTTGTCTATTGTGTATACTTGCAAACACTGCGGTCAGGAAATAGGAAGACTGAAACAGCAGGTAGTTGATACATCTATGCTGGGTTTGGATCAATTGACAGCAAAGGAAAAAGAAGAGATGATCACATATAAGTCAAATGGTGATGTGCAGATTGAAGCTATTTGTGAAAATTGTGAAGATGCCTTAGGACATCATCCACATTACCATGAGCTAGATTTTTTTATTCAGTAATATAACCAGCAAAGGCTTTGGTGTAATAACCAAGGCATTTTTGCGCTTCTTTCACAGATATAGTTATTGAGGCTTTGATCGTTTCTTTTAGTTTGAAAGAGAATGATAGAAAAGGATTTGGTCCATAGGGTGTATTTGTCCATATTATCATGGATAACTCACTTTGACTTTATCAGCTATGAAAGATGTAGAATGTCATGTAAGAATGAATATTAGGATAGGTTAAAGGTAAGTAAGCCAATGCGCTTTTAGCACACCCTATGTACGTGGAGGTTTAGTAATGAAAGGTATTCAAAATTATTTACAATCAAAAGATGATATAAAATCGATTATACATGGAATTTCTAGTGGAATGGAAGAGCAACTTGTTGCCGGTCTGTCTGGCTCGGCGAGAAGTCTATTGGTTTCTATCATTCATACTTCAATTCATAAACCGGTATTATTAGTTACACATCAATTAGTTCAAGCGCAACAGTTATATGATGACCTCACAGCTTTTATGGGAGATGATGATGTGCATCTCTATCCGGTGAATGAATTAATTGCTTCAGAGATTGCAATAGCAAGTCCTGAATTACGTAGTCAGAGAATTGAATCCTTAACCGCTTGGACGAAGAAGAAATCTGGTATATTAATTGCTCCTGTTGCTGCTTTGAAGCGTATACTACCTCCGCCAGAATATTGGAGTAATTATCAGCTGCCATTTACAGTTGGGGAGGATATTGATGTAGAACAATATCTTAATTCGATGGTAGATATGGGTTATGAACGAGTATCGATGGTAACAACTCCTGGAGAATTTAGCAGGCGTGGTGGAATTATTGATATTTACCCAATAACCGAACAACATCCAATTCGAATTGAGTTGTTTGATGAAGAAATCGATTCTATTCGATATTTTGATGCAGATACCCAACGTTCACTGGATAAATTACAGGAAATAATAATTGGACCGGCAACAGAGCTACTTTTATCACAATCTGATATCCATGCTGGAGGGGAGCGTCTTGAGGAAGCGCTTTCCAAAACGTTGAAATCGTTGAAATCTAAAGAGTCAAAAGAAAAACTATTAGAGGTCATGGAGAGGGATATTGAGCGCTTAAAAAACTTAGAGCACTTTCCGGAAATGTATAAATACATCGGCTATCTTTACAAAAACCCTGCTAGTTTACTAGATTATATGCCGAGTGATGGACAAATCATACTTGATGAGATGAGCCGTATACAGGAGACAGCGGTGCACCTGGATTCGGAGGAGGCTGATTGGTACAGTAGTTTGTTGGAGTCCAATCAGATGGTGAAGGACAGTATATTTTCATTCGATTGGCATACGATTTGGTCAAATATGAAGCAGCCACGTTTATATATGTCCGTATTTTTACGCCATATTCCAAACACACAACCGCAAAATATTATTAATTTGTCTTCAAGACCTATGCAAGAATTTCATGGGCAAATGCATTTATTTAAAAATGAGTTAAAGCGCTGGGAAAAAGGTGAGTATTCGGTTGTCGTATTAGCTCCCGATTCTAAGCGTGCAGAAAAAATTCATTCCATTTTCATGGATTATGATATCGATGTGGGGTTAGCCAGTGATTTACAGCTTCCTGTAGACAAACCTACAATAGCTACAGGGAATATTACGAGTGGTATTGAGTTACCGATGCATAAATTGGTGCTTATTACAGAACAGGAATTATTTAAAAAGCGTACCAAGCGAGCTCGAAAACAGCAAAAAATTTCGAATGCCGAACGAATCAAGAATTATCAGGAGTTAAAGGTTGGCGATTATGTTGTTCATGCGAACCATGGAATTGGGAAATATTTAGGCATTGAAACGTTGCAAGTAAATGATCTTCATAAGGATTATATGCTTATCAAGTATTCTGGTGATGATAAGCTTTTTGTGCCAATAGATCAAATTGATCAAGTTCAAAAGTTTGTTGGTTCAGAAGGAAAAGAGCCGAAGCTGTATAAACTAGGCGGCAGTGAATGGACAAAGGTAAAGCGAAAAGTACAGTCCTCTGTTGAAGACATTGCAGATGACCTTATTAAGCTTTATGCAGAAAGAGAAGCGAAGAAGGGTTACGCATTTTCTGAGGATACTGAAATGCAGCGTGAATTTGAAGCGTCTTTTCCGTATCAAGAAACAGAAGATCAACTTCGTTGTATTGAAGAGATTAAACAAGATATGGAAAGAGAACGTCCAATGGACCGACTGCTTTGTGGTGATGTAGGGTATGGAAAAACAGAAGTAGCAATTCGTGCAGCTTTTAAAGCGATCGCGGATGGTAAACAAGTTGCTATTCTAGTTCCAACAACGATTTTGGCCCAGCAGCACTTTGAAACAATTCGCGAGCGTTTTCAGGATCATGCTATAACGATAGGATTATTAAGTAGGTTTCGAACACGAAAGCAACAAAAAGAAACGATTGATGGATTAAGGAAAGGAACCGTGGACATCGTTATTGGTACACACCGTGTTTTATCTAAGGATGTACAATATAGTGATTTAGGCCTGTTGATTGTTGATGAAGAACAACGATTTGGTGTTAAACATAAGGAAAAAATTAAACAATTAAAAACAAATGTGGATGTGCTTACACTAACGGCTACACCTATTCCTAGGACATTGCATATGTCGATGCTAGGGGTACGGGATTTATCGGTAATCGAAACCCCGCCAGAAAATCGTTTCCCAATTCAGACATATGTAATGGAGTATAATCCAATTTTTATGCGTGAGGCAATTGAACGAGAGATGGCCCGTGGTGGTCAGGTCTTCTTCTTGTATAACCGGGTAGAGAACATAGACAAAGTAGCAAGAGACCTTGGTATGCTTGTTGACGCAAGAATTGCTGTAGCTCATGGTCAGATGAACGAATCGGAACTGGAAAATATTATTTTCGCTTTCTTAGAAGGTGAATACGATGTGCTTGTAAGTACAACCATTATCGAAACGGGAGTAGATATTCCGAATGTAAATACATTAATCGTAAATGATGCCGATCGTATGGGATTAAGTCAACTGTATCAACTAAGAGGTCGTGTAGGACGATCAAATCGAGTTGCTTATGCGTACTTTACGTATAAGAAGGATAAGGTATTAACAGAGGTTGCTGAGAAACGATTACAGGCGATTAAGGAGTTTACTGAACTTGGGTCAGGTTTTAAAATTGCTATGCGGGACTTATCTATCCGTGGAGCGGGTAATCTCCTTGGTGCACAACAGCATGGATTTATTGATTCTGTAGGCTTTGATATGTATTCGCAAATGTTAAAAGACGCCATTGATGCGCGTAAAGAAGGAAAAGAAATTGAAGAAATCACACCATTTGACACGGAGTTGGTATTGAGCATTGATGCATATATTCCTGATACGTATATTAAGGACGAGAAGCAAAAAATCGAAATATATAAACAATTTCAGTCTATTGCTTCTACAAATGACGTAGAAGATTTACGAGATGAATTGATAGATCGATTTGGCGATTATCCAGAAGAAGTAGAGCATTTATTCACAGTAACTGTACTGAAGATAGTTGCAAAGAAAGAACGTGTGGCTTCACTTAGTGAGAAAGGGAATAAAATTGAAATGCTCGTTGATGAAAATCGAAGTCAACAAATTGATGGTGCTAAATTATTTGAAATTGCTAATACATTTGGCCGTGGTGTTCAATTGGGAACAGAAAACAATAAATTGAAGATCGTGTTTAAATATACAAGGGATAACAAGCACCAACGATATGAGATTGTTGAAGATTTTATAGGTAAATTAACTAAAGCGAATCGAGATGCGTAAAATTTTGGTACTTCATGTATAGATATCCTGCTTTGCATCATACTAAAAACACACCTGGTGATTTTTACACGAAGAGATAAGATTTACTAGTGTAAAAACGAGCAGTAATCATCATTAGAAAGTGAGGCTACTTAGTATGAAAGCAACAGGAATTGTCCGTCGTATTGATGATTTAGGAAGAGTAGTAATTCCAAAAGAAATCAGAAGGACGCTACGAATTAGAGAAGGAGATCCACTAGAAATTTTTGTGGATAGAGAAGGAGAAGTAATTCTTAAAAAATATTCTCCAATTAATGAGTTAGGGCATTTTGCGAAAGAATATGCAGAAGCTTTGTTTGATTCGCTTCAGTCACCCGTAATTATTTCAGATCGTGATGAAGTCATTGCAGTTGCGGGGGAGTCAAAGAAAGATTATTTAAACAAAAACATTGGTGCTCAGTTAGCGAAGATCATTGAAAATCGTACGCAAGTATTTGAAAAAGAAGCGAAGCAGCTAGAAGTAACAGATGGTAATGAGCAAGAGTTGAATTCTTATTGTGTTAGTCCAATTATTGCCAACGGTGACGCAATTGGCTGTGTAATGGTGTTTTCCAAAGAAGGGGATGCATTTAGTAAGGTTGAGCAAAAAGCTGTAGAAACAGCTGCAAGCTTCTTAGCTAAGCAAATGGAATAATACTTCATAAAGGATTTGGAGCGTATTCTATATTTTGTAATAGCTTGTTAAAATAGCTGGATCCTATATCTAGTAGGGAAACGTATTTCTTGATTGAAAAAGCAAGCCATCTAGCCAAAGTATATTCTTTGGTAGATGGCTTTTTTTATAAGTTAAGAAAGTATAAAATCAGCGCAATGACTGCTTTAAGCCAAGTAGTTATTTTGAAATGTTTGATGTATATTGGCAATGCTCCGACTAATTACTTCGCTTTCGGCGGGCA
>NZ_CANMAB010000023.1:0-45364 GCF_947495635.1 uncultured Virgibacillus sp.
CTTAACGCAGTCATTGCACTGATTTTATACTTTCTTAACTTAGAACAAAAGCGCAAGCGCCCGATTAGAAACGTAGCCTGGAGCGAGTCAACGGAGATAAAGGAATTCACGGTGAGCTTGTGATCCGAACTTATTGTAGGGCGATTCGTGAAGTCGCCTCGTTTCTGAGCACTGGAGCTGGATGCGGCTTAACACGCTCATATTTATCCACATGGAATAATTTCATAACTTCCTAGACAATAAAAAAACAGATGTGGCAAGAAACCATCACCTGTTTAACAATTCGTATTTTTTCCATAGCATGATTAAGATAGCTCAGCAGCAATTTGATTATTTGTGGCATCTACTTGTACAAAAGAATCTATGGCGTGGCCATTCTCATCCACTCGTTCAATATCAGCTCCAAGGGATGCAAGCTTACCAGAAAAATCTACATATCCGCGATCCAAATGCTTTAGCTCTGTTACTCTAGTAACACCTTCAGCACATAAACCAGCTAAAATTAATGCAGCTGCGGCACGTAAATCTGTTGCTGCTACTTCTGCACCTTGAAGGTTACTTGGACCCTCAATAATGACACTATGACCTTCGATTTTCATTTTTGCATTCATGCGTCGGAATTCCTCTACATGCATAAACCGATTCTCAAATACCGTTTCCGTAATAACACTTGTACCTTGAGCAGCTAGCATCAGTGCCATCATTTGTGATTGCATATCTGTAGGAAATCCTGGATGTGGTAGAGTCTTTATATCAGTTGCCTTAAGCTTCTTAGGACCAATAACACGAAGACCATTGTCTTCTTCAGTAATAGAAACGTTCATCTCTTCCAGTTTAGAAATAACAGAACGAAGATGTTCCTTTTCTGCATTTTCAATCAATACATTTCCATTTGTAATTGCAGCTGCAACCATAAATGTACCTGCTTCAACTCGATCCGGGATAATGGTATGTTCAACCCCATGTAGTGAATCTACACCTTCAATTCGAATCGTCTCTGTACCAGCACCAACAACTTTAGCACCCATTTTATTTAAATAATTTGCCAAGTCAACAATCTCTGGTTCTTTTGCACAGTTTTCGATTATTGTCTTACCCTCTGCAAGCGCAGCAGCCATCATGATATTTTCTGTTGCACCAACGCTAGGCATATCTAAATAAATTTTTGCACCTTTAAGACGCCCATCTACGTTCAGTTCTACAAAGCCATTACCAACATGAGTTTCTGCACCCATAGCCTCGAACCCTTTTAAATGCAAATCTATTGGTCTTGACCCAATTGCGCATCCACCAGGCATAGCTACTTTTGCATGGCCATAGCGTGCCAGTAATGGTCCGATTACTAATACAGAGGCACGCATTTTACGAACATATTCAAATGGGGCTTCCGTAGTTAATTTATTTGAAGCATCAACAGTAACTGTATTATTTTCAAATGTAACATCTGCATTCATATTGCTCAATACTTGATTAATTGTATATACATCAGCGAGTTCAGGGACATCTGTAATAACACTCTTTCCTTCACTTGCAATAAGACTGGCTGCAATGACAGGAAGTACAGCATTTTTAGCACCTTCAACCCTAACGGTGCCCTCCAATTGGTGTCCGCCTCTTACGATGATTTTTTCCATATTTCAAATCTCCTTCAGATCCAATTTCATTATATTAATATTCATTTATTAGGATAGGTGTTCCTATCGTATATGTAGGATAGTCCGATCCTGTATCTTTGATTGCGATTTGTAAGTTCATAGATGTATTATCTACAGAAATTTTTTGATTCCATAGAGGTGTATACCCATAAATTATTTTTTTATGCGTTGAATTCTTCACATTATCAAATTGTGTCTTTACTTGTTGTACTTGAAAATAATTTGTCATGTTTTCTAAAAAATAATCACCACTTATTATATCATTCCCCTTAGTCGTCAGACAAGCAAATTTTTTTACAGCTTCAGTAAAATATGCATTTAAACTAGTAGTTAATACGTTTCTATAGTTTTTTTCAATTTCTTTACTCCAGCTCTTTCCTTTAATAACAATAATGAGTTCTGCATTATACTGCTTTTGCTTAGGAATCACCACATTATATAATACGTTAATCCCCTCTGGTAATAGAGCGTCACTAAAGGAATATTTTAACTTATTTTTGTCCTCGGAAAAATTAGGTTTAAAGTTGGTTTGTAACTCATGTACAAGATGTTTACTATCCTCTCTAGTGATAGCTTCCTTTAAAGTTACTTGCCAATCTTCCACCTTGGCACTGTTATTCATCATATAATTAGCTAAATCAACAAGCTCTTTTTGATTAAATGATTGCTTCGCTGCAACATTATTTGTAATCATTAGTAGCATAATAGATAATATAAATATCTTTTTCATAATAAAATCCCCCGTGTCCAACTATAGTTACCCATAGTATGAACCGAGAGATCTCAATACATACGATACAAATTATGACATTTTACTAGATTTATAAAATATTAATTAAAATAAGTGATTTAAATCTCTAGACCATTGGAGAATTTCTAAAAAGAACCTACTTACTCCAGAGCCAATAACGATCGTTATAAATAAGATAAAGATTTGAGCTTCCTTTGCTCGTCCTTTCTTAATAATAGGTTCAAAGTTGATTGCCGTTATTAACCGCCATGTGAGATATATAAATAGTAGATGCGATAGAATACTAATTATTGCTTGTTGTCCAATCGAAAACATAAGTACCACCTTTATTTTATTACTCTTTCTAACTTTGCCATGTATGCTAAAAAAAGTCAATCATGTAGAGAAATAGAAGGAGAGCGATTATCAAACGCTTACTTTTATTCCTCATATAACTGACAGTAAGACGCCGCTTCAAACAATAAAGTGAAACCAATATGGATAAGTAGGGGATAAACATCGCTCGCTGATTGAAGTTACATTTTATCCATTTCCCGGGAAATATCGACAAACTATTCATACTTTACACAGTAAAAAACCCATTGATTGGGGTTTCACTTTTTCTTGTATTTAATGTATACATTGTTAATTAATGTAATTTTTAGTGGGAATTCAGATTTTATGGTATATCATGAAGTAAAAAACCTTTTATAACTTTTGTTATAAAAGGTTTTTAAGGTAATAAGCAACTATTAAGAATGATTATTAACATTGCCCAATGAATATTACTGACCTATGATCACATGAGTAACGCTATGCTATGGTGAACAAACACCATTGCTTACTTTGCGACTTTTAGTCGATTTATCGCTCTTTGGAGTGCTAATTCTGCCCTCAGGAAGTCAACATTGTCTTGTTTCGACTGCAGGCGTTGTTCTGCACGAGCTTTTGCAGCTTCTGCACGTTGAATATCTATATCTGTAGGTTTTTCAGCAGATTGTGCTAGAATCGTCACCTTGTCTGGTCTAACCTCCATAAAACCTCCATTAACCGCTAATCGTTCGATATTATTTTCACGCTTTAAACGGACAGCACTAATGGATAATGGTGCTACAAGTGGGATGTGCCCTGGTAAAATCCCCAGTTCTCCACTCTCTGCTTTACAGCTGACCATTTCAAAACTATCTTCCAGTATTGGACCGTCAGGAGTAACAACACTCACAGTTAGTGTTTTCAATGTAACCCCTCCTCTGTTGACATGAAGCAATCAATGTATTGGATTGACCAAGTATATACATACTTTTCCATAGCTTCAGCCAACTTCTATTATTCCATTTCTTTTGCTTTTTCCACTACTTCTTCAATACGTCCAACTAAACGGAAAGCATCTTCCGGAAGGTCATCATGTTTACCGTCTAGAATTTCTCTAAATCCTTTCACTGTTTCTGCTACAGGTACATATGAACCCTTTTGTCCTGTGAACTGCTCAGCAACGTGGAAGTTTTGAGATAGGAAGAATTGAATACGGCGAGCACGAGCAACAACTAATTTATCCTCATCACTCAATTCATCCATACCAAGAATAGCGATGATATCCTGTAGCTCACGATAACGCTGTAGTGTTTGTTGTACTTCTACTGCTACTTGATAATGATCGTTTCCAACGACCTCAGGGTCTAATGCACGTGATGTAGATGCTAAAGGATCCACCGCAGGATAAATACCTTGCTCAGATAATCCACGATCAAGGTTTGTTGTTGCATCTAAATGAGCAAATGTTGTCGCTGGTGCAGGGTCTGTATAGTCATCGGCAGGCACATAAATTGCCTGAATAGAAGTAACAGATCCTTTATTTGTTGATGTAATTCGTTCTTGTAATTGTCCCATTTCTGTAGCAAGTGTTGGTTGGTATCCAACCGCTGATGGCATACGTCCAAGAAGTGCAGATACCTCTGAACCAGCCTGTGTGAAACGGAAAATGTTATCGATGAACAATAATACGTCTTGTCCCTGTTCATCACGGAAGTACTCAGCCATTGTTAGACCGGATAATGCTACGCGCATACGAGCACCTGGTGGTTCGTTCATTTGACCAAATACCATCGCTGTTTTAGCAATAACACCTGAGTCCTTCATTTCATAATAAAGATCATTACCTTCACGTGTACGTTCACCAACACCTGCGAACACGGAAATACCACCATGCTCTTGGGCGATATTATTAATTAATTCTTGGATTAAGACGGTCTTACCAACCCCAGCACCGCCAAACAAACCAATCTTACCACCTTTAACATAAGGTGCTAATAAATCAACGACCTTGATACCCGTCTCTAATATTTCCGTCTCCGTAGTCAGGTCTTCAAATTCTGGTGCTTGACGGTGAATTGGATCACGACGTACTTCTGTAGATAATGGCTCATCTAAATCAATATTCTCACCAAGTACATTAAATACTCTTCCAAGTGTCACATCACCAACAGGAACAGAAATTGGCTTTCCTTTGTCTTCAACTTCTATTCCACGCTTCAAACCATCTGTTGATGACATAGCAATTGTCCGAACGCTATTATCACCTAAGTGCAGCGCTACTTCTAATGCTAGCTCTGTCGTTGAGCCTGTTTTTTGATCAGTAACCACTTGGACTGATAAAGCGTTGTAAATATCAGGAAGCTGTCCGTCTTCGAATTTAACGTCAACGACAGGTCCCATAACTTGTGTAACAAGTCCTTTGCTCATCGATTTCCCTCCTAACTAACTTTCCAGAAAACGCAAGGAATGCTACTCGAGAGCAGCTACTCCTCCGCTGATTTCCGTAATCTCCTGCGTAATTGCAGCTTGACGCACGCGGTTATAGGTTAATGTCAAGTCATCAATAAGCTCGCCAGCATTATCCGTTGCACTCTTCATCGCCGTCATACTTGCCGCGTGTTCACTCGCTTTACCATCTAATAATGCACCATAGATTAAACTTTCTGCGTATTGAGGTAAAAGTATATCGAGAATTTGCTGCGCATTTGGTTCATATTCGTATTCACTACTAGAGCTAGCCTGTTCTCCCAGATTAGTAATCGGCAACAGTTGTGTCGTCGTAACTTTTTGTGAGATTGCACTAACATAGTGGTTATAGAACATATATAATTCATCAATTTCCTCATCGGCATACAATTGTACCGTTTCAGAAGCAAGTGCTTTAATGTCTGCAAAATCAGGTTGATCTGCGATCCCTATGACACTTTTAGCAACAGGAAGATCCATTTTTTTACAAAATTCATAACCCATACGTCCAATTGCAATAATCGTATATTCATCTTTTGACTTATGGCGATCCTGAATCGTTTTATAAAGGCTTTTTAAAACATTACTATTGTATGCCCCTACAAGACCTTTATCTGCTGTAATAACAAGGTAACCGCTCTTCTTAACCTCACGCATCTCCAGCATTGGATGCGTTGCATCTGTCGAGGAGTTAGCAATATTTGCCATGACCTCCTGGATTTTTTGGCTATAAGGTTCAAATGCCTTGGTATTTTGTTCTGCTTTTGCCATCTTAGAAGCAGATACCATTTGCATAGCAGAAGTGATCTTTCTTGTCTTCTTCGTAGAATCAATTCTACCTTTAATATCTCTAAGTGATGCCAAGCTATTTCACCGCCCTTTCATGTAAAAGGTTACGCGTATTGTATCTCATACTAAGTTCTAACCTTCAGAAGGCAAGAATGTTTTCTTGAATGTTTCGATTGCATCGTTCATATCAGACTCTTCTGGAAGTTTTCCAGTTTCACGAATAGAGTCTAATAGTTCTTTACGGTTGCTATCCATCCAAATGTTCATCTCTTCTTCAAAACGAAGAATGTCTTCAACTGGAATATCATCAAGGAATCCTCTTGTTAATGCATAAAGACTCATCACCTGTTTTTCAACAACCATTGGCTTATGAAGCCCTTGTTTAAGAATCTCAACTGTACGCTGACCACGATTCAATTTTGCTTGAGTTGATTTATCAAGATCAGATCCAAATTGAGAGAATGCCTCTAACTCACGATAAGATGCTAAATCTAAGCGAAGTGTACCAGCAACTTTTTTCATTGCTTTAATTTGTGCTGATCCACCAACACGAGATACAGATAAACCAGCATTGATTGCTGGACGAACCCCAGAGAAGAATAAATCAGATTGTAAGAATATCTGTCCGTCTGTAATCGAAATTACGTTTGTTGGAATATAGGCAGCGATGTCACCAGCTTGTGTTTCAACAAATGGGAGTGCAGTTAATGAGCCGCCTCCCATTGCATCACTTAACTTAGCAGCCCGTTCAAGAAGACGCGAGTGGATGTAGAATACATCCCCTGGGAATGCTTCACGTCCTGGTGGGCGACGCAATAGTAATGAAAGCTCACGATATGCTACAGCTTGTTTTGATAGATCATCGTATACAACAAGTACGTGCTTTCCGTTATACATAAACTCTTCACCCATTGCTACACCAGCATAAGGAGCAAGATACAATAATGGTGCAGGGTCAGATGCACTAGCTGATACAACAATTGTATAGTCTAATGCACCGTGACGACGGAACGTCTCTACCGTACTTCTTACAGTTGATTCTTTTTGACCGATTGCTACATAGATACAAATCATGTCTTGGTCAGATTGGTTCAAAATAGTATCAACAGCAACTGTTGTTTTACCAGTTTGGCGGTCACCAATAATTAATTCACGTTGCCCACGTCCGATTGGTACAAGAGCGTCGATCGCTTTAATACCTGTTTGTAATGGTTCATCAACCGATTTACGATCCATTACACCTGGTGCCTGGGCTTCGATTGGGCGTGTGTTAGACGTTTCAATAGATCCTTTGCCATCTAATGGCTGACCTAACGGGTTAACAACACGTCCGATTAATTCCTCTCCAACAGGTACTTGCATAATACGTCCCGTACGACGAACTTCGTCGCCTTCTTTAATACCAGTGTAAGGGCCAAGAATTACAATACCAACATTGCTTTCCTCAAGGTTTTGTGCTAATCCCATTACACCATTAGAGAATTCTAGTAACTCACCAGCCATTGTATTATCAAGACCGTGAGCACGTGCGATACCGTCACCAATTTCGATAACAGTGCCGACATCACTTACTTCAATATCTGAATCGAAAGTTTCGATTTGTTGCTTAATCAGATTACTGATTTCTTCTGCTTTGATGCTCATACCATTTCACCCCTATCTTCATTTGTTTGCAGTTACAATATTTCGTTCGATTCTTTTTAGCTTGCCGCTAACGGAGCCATCATAAATCGTATTTCCTAAACGAATTTTCATTCCACCTATAAGTGTTGGATCTACAACGTTTGTAAGCATGATTTTCTTCTTATTAAATCGTTTAGCAAAGCTATCTTCTAATTCACGGCGTTCTTCATCCGCTAATTTACGAACCGAATAAACAGTTGCATCTGCAATCCCTTTCGCATCATTTACTAACTGGATAAAATGATCAATAATGGATGAAGTGAGTTCAATGCGATGTCTTTCTACTAATAGTTTCATCGTATTGATAACATCTATTTGAAGACCGTTAAACACTTCGTCAAGGAACTGTTTCTTTTTCTCATTAGTAATACGTGGATGCTTTAGGAATATATAAAGATCTTCATTATCTTCAACTACTTTTTTAACCACACGAAGCTCATCTAAAAGCTGTTCTAATGTAGCTTTTTCATTTCCTAGTTGAAAAAGAGCCTCTGCATATCGCTTTGCAACTACTGCATTACTCATAGCTCTTCTCCTACCTCTTTAATGTAATCGTTAATAAGTTTCTCCTGATCCTGAGAACTTATTTCTTTTTCAATTACTTTACTTGCGATAAGTACAGATAAGGAAGCAACTTTATCCTGCAATGCTTGCAGTGCCTTTTCCTTCTCATTCTGAATATCAACCTGAGCTGATTCTTTCATGCGATCAGCTTCTGCTTTTGCAGCAGCGATAATTTCTTCTTGCTGTCTAGTTCCAGCATTCCGTGCTTCTTCAATCATTGCTTGCGCTTCTTGCTTCGTCTGCTTTAGTTGTTCCATTGCTTCTTTAGAAGCCTGTTCTGCTTCGGCACGACTTTTTTCAGCTGCTTCAATTTCACCTGCAACATAGTCCTCGCGCTTTTGCATCATGTTCATAACTGGACCCCAAGCAAATTTACGAACTAAAAGAAGCAATACAATAAAGAAAAACAATTGCATTAACATATCACCGTAATGGAAACCACCAAGTGCTGCATAAATCATCGAATAATCCGTGAATGCTTGCACAGAATTCACTCCTTTCACTTCTTATCGTGAACCATCTATCTTCTACTTCCTACTCATTACAAACAACGGCGAAGCACTTTATAAAGATGGTCTTCGCCATTAAAGATACATTCTATTTCTACATAACCATTAATGCGATAACTACGGCAATAATCGGCATTGCCTCAACTAAACCTACACCAATAAACATAGTTGTTTGTAATTGACCTTTTAATTCTGGTTGACGGGCAATCCCTTCAACTGTACGACTAACGATTAAACCGTTACCTACACCAGCACCTAATGCACCTAATCCTACTGCTATTGCAGCTGCTAAAGCTCCCATAATATAAATCCTCCTCAAAATGTTGTATAAGTTTTTAATAATTTCCTATCTCAAATATAAAGACAGGCTAATTAACGATATTAGTGATCTTCACTTACTTTATGTGACATATAAACCATTGCCAACATCGTGAAGATAAAGGCTTGAATTCCTCCAATAAACACACTGAATCCTTGCCATGCCAAGAATGGAATAGCTCCACCTAAAAATCCTAATACGGAAGAAGTAGTTAAACCTACTAATAGAGAAAGTAATACTTCCCCTGCATACAAGTTACCAAATAGACGTAAGCCTAATGTAAGCGTGTTTGAGAACTCTTCGACGATTTTAATTGGAAATAGCGGCCATAGAGGTTGTACATAACTCTTTAAGTATGCTTTTCCACCGCGAAGTTTAATACCATAAAAATGTGTTAAAACAATTACCATTGCTGATAACGTTAGTGTTATTCCTGGATCAGCAGTTGGTGACTTCCACCATACATCATGACCAACAACACCGTTTGTAATTACCCCTAGCATGTTTCCTACTAAAATATAAGTGAACAGTGTTAATGCTAGTGGGAGGAATAGTTTCCCAGTCTTCCAATCCATGGTGTCATTGATGATTCCTTTTACAAAATCTAGGATCCATTCCATTACATTTTGTGCGCCTGATGGCTTCATTTGTAGCTTCCTAGCACCTAGAACACACAATACAAATACAATAAGTGATGTAATGAACATCATTAATACATTAGATAAATTAAAATCAAGCCATGAAATACCAAATAAGTCATGGTAAATCGGTGCAGTATGATCCACGTTATTCACCCCTCTTTCTTGCTCGAATGTTTAATGTTATAAAGAGCAAAATCTATCATAATGACGAGATAGGATGTCATTAATCCAATTAATACAGCAATGATGTGAAAGTTCTCCTCCATTCGAAGTGCAATAATAATAGCTAAAGCAGCCGCAGCGAATCTTGATACAGTGCCGATACCTCGAGTTGGTGTTTTATTGGCTGCCGCATCAGTAAAATCGACAATTTTCTTTTGGAGTAAATATAAGTTATAAAAACTTACAATGCTCCCTAAAAGCAGCCCGAGGAAAATACGAGGATATGGTGTGAATCCAGCCCCAAGTACAAAAATAGCGAGAAGGTAGAACATCCACTTGCGTTGTCGTGCAGTCATTTTTTCAAATTGCGACATAATTCCCTCTTCCCTCGTCATTTATCAACAGAAGTTGAATAGCATGTACTTATTCTTTCAAACATTCGGAAACTAACCTAAACTGTGGTTTATTCCTTATGCGTATTCCTCGTTGTTCTTTGTTTTCACATTCATTGGATTCGAAGTTTCTGTGTGGAAAATCTTATGTTCTTTCAGCTGGGTTACATCGTATATTATGTAACGGCTATTAAATAAGGAGAAATGTACTTAAGTGCTGTGAAACCCCTACCATTCCACACTAAGCAAGTTTACAGGAGCAACCCCTTAATGTCAATTAGTTTCAGGCATATTTTGCATTAAATTTACTAGCCAAAATTTACAACATGATTCAAGGGATTTGACGTTTTTTTTGAAACTGTTTGTAAACCCACTAAGGTATAACAAAAGCCAGGAAAATCCTACTATCAGTATAGTGGATTTTCCTTTGCTAATTCGTGACATTTCTGTGAACAAATGATTACTTTATACTTATTAAGGTATTGTTATCATCGTTTGATGGCTCTCATATGATCCATCTGCTAATTGGACTGTAACAATTGCTAAATAATGGCCTGACTCACCAGCTTCCGATTTCTTTAATTGTCCTTCATTTACTCCTGTATTCATATCTTCCTTGGTCATTAGTCTACGCTCATAAACGAGTGTATCCGGATTGTAAAGATCAATATCAACGCGCTGTGCCGGTTCTGTTACATATAATCGATACGTAAATACATCATCGGAAAAAGGTTTTAATGAAAATTCAAAGCCCATTGCTTTAGGGTTGTCCGCAGATTTATTTACAAACAAATAAGGCATTTCATATGTGTTACCTTGCTCATTAAGGGTTATCCAACCTTGATGTACACCTTTTTTTAATTGTGAAGATGTTACCCTTAACTCAATTGTTATTTGCTTTTTTTCATGCGGTTTTAGTGTAAAAGATTTTGGTAGTTTCCAGCTCAATCCTGCTTGTTTATATGGAATCTTAAAATGATAGGTTTTCGTTTTATTACTGGTGTTTTCAATTATCGTTTTTCGCTTTCTATTTTCACTATAGTCATCAATTTGACCAAACGTTAATTGTGGGTCATATAAAATAGTCTCCGCCTCTATAGCTTGTTTTGGTTGAATTAGACCCATACCCTGAACAATAGGATCAATAGACTCTTCCTCATCATTTTTCAATCTTGCTGCTGTAGTTTTTATGGCTCCATAGATTTTTGCATTTGACCAAGTTGGATTTGCTTCTTTTACTAAGGCAATCGCGCCTGCCACATGCGGTGCAGCCATGCTTGTTCCTTGCAATGCTTGATAACCACCTGGGACAGTGCTTACTATTGAAGCACCTGGAGCTAAAATATCAGGTTTTATGTTCCAATTAACGGTTACAGGACCTCTAGAACTAAAGTCTGCAATGGATTCTTCTATTTTTTTATAGTTGGTTTCTAAAGAAAGCTTCTCTTTTTCATCTAATTTTTTCTTTAGCCATTCCCCGTCGCTTTGAGAAATCGATGCCACTGGTATGTTAATTGGCTGCTTATCTGTATGAATCATCCCCTGAAAATGACCTTCTTCATTATTGTGAATAACTACCGCTTTAGCTCCTGCTACTTGAGCCGCTTGTGCCTTTTGTGAAAAAGGCACGTCATCACGCGTGAACAACGCAATTTTACCTTTAACATTTGCTGTTGTATCAGCATTTACTATCTCATAAAACGTATCAAGATTCCATGGTACAGACCCTGACATAGTGGATAGACTAATCTGTTTATCATCCCATCTTTCATAGAGGAATGGCATCTCTCGTTCTGGACTAGAAGCTCCAACTGACAATGCTTTATTTGCTGTAGCTGGTGATCCAACAGTCCAATTAGCTGGACCGTTATTACCATTTGCTATCACTACAGCTATACCGAGTTCTGCAGCTTTGTTTACTGCCACACTTGTTGGGTAATCAGGTCCATTCACACTATTTCCTAATGATAGATTCATGACATCCACACCATCTTCCACTGCCTGCTCCATTGCCGCAATAACTTGTACCGACGTACCACTGCCACCTGGACCAAGGGCACGGTACGCATAGATATCAGCCTCAGGTGCTACACCTTTCAATTGCCCATTCGCAGCAATAATTCCAGATACGTGAGATCCATGTAAGGTAGGGATGCCCTGCTTAGACTTCGTTTCCATTGGATCATCATCCAAATCTACCAGATCATATCCCCTTTGATAGTTCTTTTGTAAATCAGGATGTTCATAGTCAATTCCTGTATCAATCACACCTACTTTTACACCTTCTCCAGTATAGCCTGTATCATTTAATTCATATGGAAAAACGGCATTTTCACTATCAACGCCTAAATTTTTGAATCTTGTTGTTTCATATGTTTTTACTGCATGTACATTTTTCACAAAATCCAGTGATTGCATTCTTTGTAATTCTTGTGGGGTTCCTTGCAGTGCGAGCCCATTAAATAATTTTGTATAAACAGCTACGACGTCAATAAAGGGATAATGATCCTGTAGATAATTTCGATGTTCACTAGGACTTCCTTCAACTTCTACGATAATGGACTGCTTGTCTAAGCTATCCTCAGCAGCCAAGGATGAAGATAGTGGGATCATTATCATTAAGAGGGTAATAACAAAAAGCAATGGACGCATTATAATTAAACTCCTTTCTGCCATTAGCTTTTGAAAACAAGACAAAAACTATGCACTTGTCATATTTAATGCTATATTGTACAAACGTTTGAATAATTGTTAGGCACATATCATCAATTACTTTTTTAGAGGAAAAAGGGTGTGGGAAAGGATGTTGGGAGTCAAAGAAAACAGCCGAACGATCATCCCGAAACGCTAAAACAGCCTTCGGATCCGTTCGGCTTTATCATGTTTTTTAGATATTTTTTATTTCGAAAAGTATTTCTTTATTTCATCTGCTATTCGACGTGAAGCTTCTCCGTCCCCATAAGGATTAGAAGCTTTTGCCATTTTATCATGTGCGTCTTGATCGGATAACAATTCATTAGCTAGTTGAAAAATTGTCTCTTCATCTGTCCCTGCTAATTTTAATGTACCTGCATCTATTCCTTCTGGCCGTTCCGTTGTATCTCGCAACACAAGGACAGGCACACCTAAAGAAGGTGCTTCTTCCTGAACACCACCAGAATCAGTCAAAATCAAATGAGAACGAGCTGCAAAATTATGAAAATCGACTACTCCGAGTGGTTCAATTAGTTGAATTCTTTCATCATTTCCTAAAATTTCATTCGCAGTCTGTTGAACGACCGGATTCAAATGCACTGGGTATACGACCTGAATATCGTCATGTGTCTCAACCAATCGCTTAATTGCTCGAAACATTTGCTGCATATTATTACCTAAATTTTCTCTCCGATGAGCAGTCATTAAAACAAGGCGTTTGTCTCCAATTTTATTAAGGATTGGATGACTGTAGGATGCATTTACCGTCGTTTTCAACGCATCTATAGCCGTATTCCCTGTCACAGCTATATGCTTCTCAGACTTGTTTTCCTGTATTAAATTCTGCTTGGATTTATCCGTTGGTGAAAAATGCAGATCTGCCATAACGCCAGTAAGCTGCCTATTCATTTCCTCAGGATACGGAGAGTATTTATTCCAAGTTCTAAGACCAGCTTCTACGTGACCTACAGCAATTTGATTGTAAAATGCCGCAAGTGAAGCTGCAAAAGTAGTTGTAGTATCTCCATGGACAAGAACAATATCAGGCTTCGTTTCTTTCATTACTTCATCCAAACCCTCTAATGCCCGCGTCGTAATTTGTGCTAACGTTTGCTGCTTCTTCATAATATTTAGGTCATAATCTGGTGTAATATCAAAAATTTCCAGAACCTGATCTAGCATTTCTCTATGTTGAGCAGTAACAGTAACAATAGATTCAAATTCATCCGATCGCTTATTTAATTCAAGTACAAGAGGTGCCATTTTAATCGCTTCTGGCCTTGTACCAAAAATCGTCATTACTTTTATCCGCTTAGTCATTTTATATTCACTCCAACAGGATATTGTTATTTTGTTCCGAACAAACGGTCTCCAGCGTCACCTAGCCCAGGGATTATATAACCCTTTTCATCTAACTTCTCATCTAAAGCTCCAAGGTAAATATCTACATCCGGGTGCTCTTCCTTAATTACCTCTACTCCTTCTGGAGCAGCTATTAGACACATCAACCGAATGTTTTGTGCCCCCCGTTTTTTCAAGGAATGGATTGCATCGTTTGCCGATCCACCAGTAGCTAGCATCGGATCAATCACGATCAATTCACGTTCTTCAATATCCGTAGGCAATTTAACATAATATTCAACTGGCTTTAGTGTCTGCGGATCACGATATAATCCAACATGACCTACTTTCGCTGCCGGGATAAGCTTTAACATACCATCAACCATACCTAACCCAGCTCGAAGAATAGGTACAAGTCCAATCTTTTTACCAGCAAGTACGTTGGCTTTTGCCTCCATCACTGGTGTTTCTATCGTTTGTTCTTGCAGCGGCAGGTTTCTGGTAATTTCAAAAGCCATAAGCATGGAAACTTCATCTACCAATTCCCGAAACTCTTTCGTTCCAGTGTTTTTATCTCGTATGTACGTTAATTTATGCTGAATTAACGGATGATCCAGTACGAAAACCTTTCCCATTTTGCCGATCACTCCTTTGTATTAGTTGCATCTTTAAAATTGTACTCAAAAATAGATAAGCTTTCAAGCTTAGCGAAAATATTTCCATATTAAATGAATGGTAAATTAGCCTAGCTATTCACGTCTACCTCGAAAAAAGGATGCCCATAAGGACACCCTGTAAAATCTATGCAAAGACAGCATATAATGGGAATTTTTCGGTTAATGCTTTTACACGTTGCTCTGCTGTTTTCAAAGTCGTTTCATCTTCGTGATTTTTCAAAGTTAATGCAATTATAGCAGCAATCTCCTTCATTTCTTCTTTACCAAACCCTCGAGAAGTAACTGCAGCAGTACCAATTCGAATCCCACTTGTTACAAACGGACTCTCTTGATCAAATGGTATCGTGTTTTTATTGGTAGTTATACCAATATCGTCAAGAACCTTCTCTGAAATCTTTCCTGTTAAGCCAAGCGGCGTAACATCTAAAAGCAGAAGGTGATTATCCGTTCCTCCAGATACAATACGAATTCCTTCTTCCTGTAATGCCTTTCCAAGTACAGTTGCGTTTTCAATAATATGCTTGCTGTATGATTTAAAAGAATCGGATAATGCTTCTTTGAATGATACTGCTTTTGCAGCAATAATATGCATTAAAGGGCCACCCTGCATTCCTGGAAATACTGTTTTATCGATCTTTTTAGCAAAAGCTTCTTTACACAATATCATCCCACCTCGTGGACCACGCAATGTTTTATGTGTTGTTGTAGTTACAAAATCAGCGTATGGAACAGGATTTGGATGAAGTCCTGCAGCAACTAGTCCAGCAATATGTGCCATATCAACCATTAAATAAGCGCCTACCGCATCGGCAATCTCTTTAAATTTTGCGAAGTCGATAACTCGTGAATACGCACTGGCACCCGCAACAATTAACTTCGGCTGAACTTCTTCCGCTTTTTTTAATACTGCATGATAGTCAAGTTGTTCAGATTCTTGATCGACACCGTAATCTACAAAGTTATAAAGCGTACCACTAAAGTTAACTGGACTTCCATGTGTTAAGTGTCCACCATGACTTAAGTTCATTCCAAGTACCGTATCTCCCGGTTCTAAGATTGTAAAGTAGACAGCCATGTTCGCTTGTGCACCTGAATGAGGTTGAACATTTACGTGATCTGCTCCAAATAACTGCTTTGCACGATCACGAGCTAGATTCTCTACCACGTCAACATGCTCGCATCCACCATAATATCGTTTTCCTGGATAACCCTCTGCATATTTATTTGTTAACACAGAACCCATCGCTTCCATAACTGCTTCTGAGACGAAATTTTCTGACGCAATCAGTTCAATTTTATCCTGCTGGCGTTTTTTCTCTGCTTCCATAGCTTCAAATAACTCCATATCTATTTGTTTCACATGCTCCATTGTAAAACCTCCTATGTATTTTAATCACTTCAGATGTTGTTCAAAACATTGGAATAAATTTCAATAGACTTTCATCCAATAATTTGAACAGTGACCCTAATGTGAATAATTAATAATTTGTGAATAGCTGTGTCAACTACTAGCATAGACAGCTCGATGCCCACCAATTCTTTTTGGTCGAGTATATGCTGCTACAACCCTCGCATTACCGAGAAAACGCTGTTGAAAACGAATAGGAACTGCTACAGATTTTAAATGCATCCCAATCATTGTCTCTCCAATATCTATACCAGCATGTGCCGAAATACATTCGACAATCACTGGGTCCTTCAAATGTTTATAAGCATACGATGCCATTGATCCACCCGCTTGACGGGTAGGAATCACGGATACTTCTTCTAATTTATATTGTTGCATTACTTTTCGTTCTACGACAATTGCTCTATTTAAATGTTCACAACATTGAAATGAGAGGTGAATACCTGTTTTTATTTGTAATTCAGTTAGCTGTTCAAAAATGACTTCTGCGATTTCTTCACTTCCAGAAGTACCAATTTGTTGCCCTGCTACCTCACTGGTAGAACATCCTACTACAAATAATTCACCTTGATGTAAGAAACCTGATTTCTCCCATTCCGTTTGCATATTAGACAATTCTAGCTTCATTTGCTTCAGAAGTTCGAACATTTTTATCACCTACCATGTGATATAAGTCTAGGCAAGCCCATAGCTTGCCTTACTGCTCTTCATACGTTGTAATTTTGTTAATTCGATTTTCATGACGTCCACCGTCGAAGTCCGTTTCTAGCCAAATTCTTGCAACCTCACGAGCAAGACCTGGACCGACAACACGTTCCCCCATAGCAAGAACATTTGAATTATTGTGTTGGCGTGTCAATTTCGCACTATATACATCATGAGTTAAGGCACAACGAATACCTTTTACCTTATTCGCTGCAATCGACATTCCAATACCCGTTCCACAAATAAAGATACCTCGATCAAATTCTCCACTGGCTACTCGTTCTGCTGCCGGTAATGCGTAGTCTGGATAATCTACTGACGATTCACAGCTACAGCCAACATCCTCATAGTCAATGTTCATCTCCTCTAGTAAGTCCTTTATTTCATTACGGACAGTCATTCCTGCGTGATCTGCAGTAACAATTACCTTCACTTTTTGTTGCTCCTTTCTAGTACCAAACTAATTTACTTTAAACTGATTGATTTGCTGATTTAAGCTCTTAGCTTGCTCTTCTAATTCATGTGCTAAATGATCCACTTGTTCAATCGTAGATGCTTGCTCGTGAATTGCTGCATTTACCTCTTCTGCTCCAGCCGATGTTTCTTCAGCAATCGCAGCAACCTCTTGTGATTGCTTTACGGTATCCTCAATAGATTTTAATTGGCGATCCACCAATTCCGAGATACGATCAATTTCACTAGCTACATTCTCAACAGAACCTGACATTTGCGCAATTGCCTTGTTCGTTGTTTTACCATTAGCAGCTTCTGCTTTTGCATAGGAAACATTTTCGTTAATTTTAGCAACAACACCAGAGACATCTTTTTGAATTGCAGCAATTAACGCAGAAATTTGCTGTACTGCTTGTGCACTCTGATCAGCTAATTTTCGAATTTCATCAGCTACTACTGCAAAACCTTTTCCATGCTCTCCCGCACGCGCCGCTTCAATTGAAGCATTTAATGCAAGTAAATTTGTTTGTTCGGCGATTTCACCAACCAAGGTAATAATCGTCTCAACTTGTATGGCATTTTGCTTTAAATGGTCAACATCCTTTAATGATAATTCCTGTTCATTGGCTAGCTTCTGAATACCATCAACGAGTTGATTAACAGCTAGCTTACTGTGATTTAGGACGTCGAGCATCTCTCCAGATTTTTCTTTTGAGTGTGTCGCCTTACGCTGAACCTCTTGTGCCAGCTCTGTTGCCAATTCAACTGCTTCAGCAGTATTTTGAATAGCTTCTGATGAGCTCTCTGCCCCTTTTGATATATCATCAATTGACGAGCGTATTAAGGTAGAATGTTGCGTAACCTGATCGGAAGCATCTTTAATATGAATAACTGATTTATTTGTACTTTCAAAATGCCTATCTATATTATGTACGATATTCGTCAGATTTTTAAGCATTTTGTCAAATGAGATTCCAAGTGCTCTGATTTCATCATCCGATTTAGAAATTTCTATAACTTGATTCAGGTTGCCCTTAGCAGCATCAGATGCAGCGGCTTCAAGCTTTTCTAGTGGTTTTACTATGAAACGGGCTGCAAAAAATGCTAATATCCCTGACCAAATAATACCAAGTATAAGTGTTCCGATCGTAAATAGTTGTTCAGAGATTTCCCAGTAATTTTGCACATAATTAAAGACAACATAAATAAAAATGGCACTAACCGAATACGTTACCAGTGCTAATACTGTCGTAAACAACACTAATTTCAGCCGTAAACTAAAACGATATCTTTTCTTTTCCATAATACGTTCCCCTGCCTATTTTGATAATTTTTTTTGCAGTAGATCGATATATTTATCCAATTCATTTAGTGTCTCTTGATATATTCGTAAATCTCCACCAAAGGGATCTGATATATCGTAGTTAATTAAATTAGCCTCGAGTCTTCGAATATTAGTTATGTCTTCTGCAAGATACTCTTGAATCTGTTGGTCTAAGAGAGAATTATCTAGCTTATGCTGATTTTCTTGGATAAATAGTGACCTTTTTTCCTCATATTCCGCATATGACTGCTTTAATTTCTTCCATACTTCTTTATCGGCTTCGGAAACGTATTCTTTTAACGTATAGTACTTATCCTGATAGTTAGGATATTCCATTATAAGTGATTGCTTATGCTGTGTTGTCATTGTCAAAACAACGTCTGCCCAATTCAAAAGCTTATTTGTGACTGGTTGCGATTGATGATTCAGCACTATTTGTTTTTGTCTTAAAACTTCTATGGCTTTTGGACTTGCATACTGACCTTCCGCAGCAAAAATGCCAGCCGATTGTACTTCTGCTTCTGGTATTTTATGTTTCACTAAAGCTTCTGCCATTGGACTGCGACATGTATTGCCTGTGCAAACAAACAATAATTTCATAAAAGGGAACCTCCGATAACTAAACTCTTTCTCCAATATACCATATTCGTCTTCCTATAAACCACCACCTTTTTATTACATTTTAAAAGAACCAATTCTCAGCTAGTAACCAGCGCTGAGAATCAGTTCTTAATTAAAGTACGACTATCTGACTACAATAGCTTAATTTTCAAGATGTAATTTCAATCCTTCATGAGAATTGGTAAATCCAAGCTGTTGATAAAAAGCTAGTGCATCTGGTCGTTGTTTATCTGTCGTTAACTGTATAACATGGCAACCTTTCTCCTTAGCTTGTTGAATAGACCACTCCATAAATTTTTTCCCCACACCACGTCCTCTTACAGATGCATCAATTCTTACTCCTTCTATGGTTGCTCTCCAGCCTCCCTGGTATGTAAGATATGGTGTGAATGTAATTTGCAGTACACCTACCACTCGATTTTCCTTTTCTACCACACATAAGCTATTATTTGGATCTGAGTCAATGGCTTGAAAAGCTTGGTGATAGCTTAGAGGTAATGGGTTTTCATATTTTTCTCTTACTTCCCCAAGCTTATCATCAGCTAGTAACTTGACAATGTCATTGAGATCATCAAAATTAGCAAGCCTAAACGTAAGATTAGATAGCATGATTCTCCTCCTGAGTCGCTTGTTTTCTATTCACCATAAGCTTACCCGAGAAAGCGAATAAAATATAATACGCTCTCATTATCTGAATCAATAATTATAGATTATAATGACAATGGGGCTTACCCAAACAATAATTGAAACCCAAATCCGATTAGAATACTACCTCCTAATAATTCACTGTAAACACCTAGGAATCCTCGTACCTTCCTACCTAAGAGCAATCCGACCCAACAAAGGATGGAACTAATTATTCCAAAAAGCAATAACGCCACAATTGTTTTTACTCCAGATATCCCCAGACTAAGTCCCACTGAAAAGCTATCAATACTCAGTCCGAATGCTAGTAAGATCAGTCCTCCTCCTATAGGCTGGATGATTTTCTTTGCTTGATGATTAAATGCAGAGAACATTATTTGTGCACCAATACCTATGAGTAATAGCCCTCCAGCTAGTGTCGTTAGATGACCAATTTGTTCCGAAATTATTCTCCCTAAAATGATTCCTATAAAGGGCATAATGACATGAAATTGTCCAACAACTATGCCTATTAACGCTATTCGTTTCAGACGCAAGCGCTGCATACCCAATCCCAGGCTTACAGAAAATGCGTCTAGGCCAAGTGCTAACGATAAGAACAACAAAGCCGTAAATTCTCCAATATACCCCGACATCGATAATCCCCCTAGGACACGCTTATAAACTATATGCATGTCCTACATGGAATATGAACATAGGGAAAGTGATTTATACAAACCACCTAACAATCAGATTTTATAGAAAGCAAAAGCCAGACAGATTCGAAACGTTTCAGCTAAATTTCGAACTTGTCTGGCTTTCTCCAGTTATAAAGTGAAGCTTTACTGATTGCTAGTACCAGAAGGGTATGACCTAAAGACATTCGAATCAATCGAACATTTACTGGCTGTCTATATTCGTCTTATGGCATTGCCTCAATTTAATTCTATATACTGGCTTGCAGCTTTTTTTAAACGATTCATCACTGCCTGTCCGATCCCTTTCTCTGAAAAGGACTCACTAATAATAATGTCAACTTTTCCGTTCTTGAACGTTCGTAATGCATCATATAATTTTGACGCGATTTGAGTAAGATTATCTCCTAGCGGGATGACTTCATCCGCAGTTAAATGGTTGGTAGCCTTTGTACTTGCCATTAAGCCCACCAGCTTTCCCTCCATTTTCAACTGGTTGATTTTTCGTTGAATCGCTTCTAAAGAACCCTCCACAATATATAAAGGAACTTCTGGTGAATAATGTTTATATTTCATACCTGGTGATTTAGGTCTTTCGGATTGATTTGCCAAAGCTGGATCAATCATAACAGCCCCAGTTATTTCTTTTATTTCCTCCTGTGTAATGCCACCTGGACGGAGGATAATAGGAATATCTTGTGTACAATCTATCACCGTTGATTCCAATCCAACACCAGTTGCTCCGCCATCCACTACCCCAGCAATTTTCCCTTGTAAATCAGTCCAAACGTGTTCCGCACTAGTAGGACTAGGCTTTCCTGATAAATTTGCACTAGGCGCTGCTATTGGTAGATCACATACACGGAGTAACCACCTTGCTATCGGATGACTTGGGATTCTCACGCCAATGGTTGATAAGCCCGCTGTTACGTTTTCTGCACATACCCCATTACTCGGCAAAACAAAAGTAAGCGGTCCAGGAGCAAAAGCTTCCATTAACTTATCCACATATGCGGGCCATCCACACACAAGTCGCTCTAACTGTTGTTTATTAGCAACATGTGCAATAAGCGGATTATCCTGAGGTCGACCCTTGGCTGCAAAGATTTTGCTAACCGCCTCAGAATTGGTAGCGTCTGCACCTAATCCATAAACTGTTTCGGTTGGAAATGCTACCGTTTCGCCTTGCTTCAAAAGTGTGGAGGCTTCTTGAATCATCTCTATATCTATTTTTTCTTGTTTTGTTAATTTCCAATACTTTGTTTCCATCAATGTTGTTACCTCTTTTCTACTATAATCATTTTAGTAGATAGCAGATGTTTTCGCAATGGAACAAGTATACATTCAGCTTGCATAAATACTCTGTACGTTCCCTAACTTATCTTTTCCTTGAAACTTGAAAAATAAAATTCGAAGCTAAATGAAAAACACCCTCGGTCGATTCCTAAATGAACAAGCAGCTGTTGATCCTAGAGTATTCTAAGCATTTCCCATAGAAAGCAAGAAGTGACTCATCTTAATTTCCCTTCAACTAGATAACTATAGGGAGTTAAGTTATACACATCATCACAATTCAATTTATCCACAGCATTATTCTTTAATAATTTAGTTATACTAACTAATGTTTGAATTATACACATTTATCCACAATAAATACGGTGGATATCCACAGTTTTTGTTGATATGTTTGTGGAATTCCTTAGGACACATGATACAACCACCAATTACCGTTTGATTTATCATACTTATCCACGAAAACTTTTTCCTTTTGTGGATGGAATTGTAACGCTTCCAATAAAATATCAACAACCGGCTGATGACTATGCACATATACTCGCTCAGCATGCTGCTGCTTAGCCATTAAAAGGATAGATTCTAATAAAACAGGAAGATGCGCCGCTTCTGATTGTGTAATATATAGTTGCTTTAACCAATAAGTTCCTTCTTCCATTTCTTCTAGTATAAAGCAACCTTCTATCTCTCCTCTTAATTCAACCACATACCCTTTCCGAAGTAGACTTTCTTGATTCACATTAGGGTTATTTTTTAAAAAATGCTCTATTTGTTCAGAAGAAGCTTTATAAGCTGGAATTAAATTCATTTTATTCACCTCTATCTAGATTTAATAGTCTTTAACCATTTACCTCATTCTATGCAAAAAATGGTATATCTATGACCACCCTAGCCATTCAAATAGAAAAAATTTGACCTCTGTTTTTTCCTCTTGCTTTGCCATTTCTTGCTCCTCTGCTTCCTTTTTCTCCTTCGATTCAGCAGCTACAGCACTAGTACCATTTGAAAAATCAAGAAAACACAATGGAGGAAATAGAACACACCACCAATTAGCACCTTGTCCCTTACCTATCGTGATGAGAACCGCTTCATATTCACCAGCTGGGTAGACGTATGAACCATACACTTTTGCTGGAAACGTTACGTTCTTTCCATATTTCACTTGAAAAGCATTAGAATTTCCTGATTCATCCATAGCATTAGCTATTATTTCCTTAATTTCTGGTGTACGTTCCTCTATTAATCTTCTAGCTGCTTCAATGTCTGTAATCTCTTCTACCCATTTGGTGATTTCTTCATTTACTCGATCTCGTACAAGTCTTTTTAATTGTTGATCTTCCTCACTATCACTGTTCGCTAGAATTCGTAAGCGAATGGCATCATCAGGTATTACTTGATACGATTGATTCATACCCTTTTCATCGGTATCCTTACCGGTAATTTGTGCAGGTATACTTAACATAAGAATAACTATTATAAAAACAAAAAATACTAGTTTCTTCATTATCCTGTACCTCCCTACTAACTATAGAAAACAGTATTGTCAGGAAGTGATAAATTTAAACTAGTATTCGATAAAATCATATTTTTATAGCTTTGCAAACAAGATACGATCCTTGCCGTTTATGTCCTTTAGAACGTTTATGTCACTATTAGGATACGTTTTTTTCACTAGGAATGTCACAGCTTCACCTTGTTCATGACCAATTTCAAATGCAATACAGCCATTCTTACGTAATACCTGTTTAGACTGGGATAGAATTTGTTTATATGCTGCAAGTCCATTTTCATCGGCAAATAAGGCAAGCTCGGGGTCAAAATTCTTAACAGTATCCGGTAATTCTGATACCTCATCTCTTGATATATAAGGAGGGTTTGAAACAATAATATCTACCTGCATATGCTGCTCTATTAATGGTATTAAAAAATCTCCTTGATAAAAACGTATATTGGTATGATAATGCTGAGAATTTTCTCTTGCTGTAGCCAATGCTTTATTAGATATATCAGTGGCATATATAGAGGCATTTTTTAATTCTAACGCAAGTGTAATCGCTATAATGCCACTTCCAGTCCCCGCATCCACAATTGTTGGTATCTTATCCACAATCTTCGAATTTGTATATTGTATAACATGTTGTACAAGCTCTTCTGTCTCTGGTCTAGGGATAAGTACATGTTGATTAACATGGAATGTTCTACCATAAAATGATTCATAGCCAATCAGATGTTGAATGGGTACCCCTTGTTTAGCATGCTTTACTATATCCTTTTCATATCTTGCTATCACTTCTTCCGGTACGGAGTCACGCATTGTCACAAAAAATTCAGAGCGTGAAACCTGTAGGTGATGCTGCAGAATAAGTTCTGCTACTCTTTTTTCCCTATGATGCTTTTCTAAAAAAAGAGAAGCCCATTCGAGGACTTCATATTGCCTATTCTTTTTCATACTATTCACCAATTTGCTCCAGCTTTTTAGTTTGCTCTTCCATAACTAATGCGTCAATAAATTCATCTAGTTTACCTTGCAATATTTGATCCAACTTTTGTATAGTTAAACCGATTCGATGATCTGTCACACGATTTTGCGGGAAATTATACGTACGAATACGCTCCGAACGATCTCCAGTACCAACAGCAGATTTTCTATTTTCATCATACTCGGCTTGCGCTTCCTGTTGATACTTATCATAAATGCGGGCACGAAGTACCTTCATAGCTTTTTCTTTATTTTTAATTTGAGATTTTTCATCTTGAATCGAAACGACAACTCCAGTTGGAAGATGTGTTAGACGTACTGCTGACATCGTAGTATTAACACTTTGCCCACCAGGTCCGCTGGATGCAAACGTATCAACACGGATATCCTTTTCATGAATATCCACTTCCACTTCCTCAGCTTCCGGTAGGACTGCCACGGTCGCTGTAGAGGTATGAATCCTTCCTCCGGATTCTGTTTCCGGAACACGTTGAACCCGATGTGCACCATTTTCAAATTTAAGTTTAGAAAAAGCGCCTTTACCGTTTATCATAAAGATAATTTCTTTATAGCCACCAACACCTGTCGTACTCGCTTCCATTACTTCAATTTTCCAGCCATACTGCTCTGCATAGCGAGAATACATACGATATAAATCTCCAGCAAATAGTGCTGCTTCATCACCACCAGCTGCACCACGAATTTCCATGAACACGTTTTTATCGTCATTGGGGTCTTTTGGTAATAGAAGAATCTTCATTTTATCTTCTAGTTCTACTATATTATCGTTGAGCTCGGTTATCTCCAATTTCACCATTTCTTGCATTTCTTCATCTAGATTATCTTCTAGCATTTCCTTTGCATCCTTCAGTTGGGATGTCATATCTTTATACTCTCGAAAAGCTTGAACAACATCTTCCAGCCCAGCTTGCTCTTTTGAATATTCACGTAGTTTCTTGGAATCATTTATAATTTCCGGATCACTTAACATTTCATTTAATTTATTGTAACGATCTTCTAAAGACTGTAAACGTTCTAGCATCACGGCCACCTCTTTCTGATTAACAGTATAATTATAGTATACTCACGTTATGAGGTCAAAGTTATACCCACTTGCTCATCTATTATATGATTTTTTCTATTACACATACAGAATATATTTATGCATTGTTATACAGCGAAGTACAAAACAATTTTAACTTAAAACCAAATGTTTAGTTGTCGCTTGTACTTCCTTCTTATCATTCTATTCTTATACAACCAGTTTATCGGGTTTAAAACGCTTTTAAACAGTAAAAACAAAGGATATATAAAGCGAAACTTCAATTAGTGGGGATTATATTTAATATAGAAACTGGAATATACGAGGCTCCTGCGAAAAAAGAAACGATGTAAAGCCCAAGAGGGCTGGACGCAGAAAGCGAGTATATTCCAGTATGTAGGTATGGAGCTGCTTTTAGTCAACCCCTTGATCTTGATAGCTTCGATAAGCTATTTAAAATAGTATTCGTTGGTTTATTAGGCACTTCGTGATGATGGCGGCATCTTGGCTCATAAGACTCCGATGCTCCGACTAAAATAATTGGATCATCATACGAAGCGGGCTTATTATTAATCAAACGTTGTGTACGGCTAGCTGGTGAACCGCAAATCGGACAGATGGCATTCAGCTTCGTCACCGACTCACTTAAAGCCATTAGCTTCGGCATTGGTCCAAATGGTTCTCCGCGAAAATCTGTATCCAAGCCAGCAGTAATCACACGAATCCCTTTATTTGCTAATTCTTCAACTGTGTCAACTATATTCTCATCAAAAAATTGGACCTCATCAATGCCAACGATGTCTACTTTTTCATCCATATGCTCTAATAACTCATCTGAACTACTCACCGGTCTAGCAATAATTGAAGTACCGTTATGCGAAACAACTGCCTCTTCTTCATATCGATTATCAATAGCTGGTTTAAACACTCGTACTGATAGGTTTGCATAGGTTGCTCGACGAACACGGCGGATTAGTTCTTCAGATTTACCAGAGAACATACTGCCACATATTACTTCGACCCAACCACTTTGCTTCATCACATACATGATAAGTGTCCTCTCTTTCAATAATTACAGTGTATCTTAGTAGTTTACCCGTCATTTATTTTACCTTACATGGAAATAAAGCATTTATTAAAAAACGCTGTTAATATATCAGAATAACATGATAACGTCTGGTTCGTCCTCTTTCCACATTCTCTCGTAGTAAAAAGTAAAAAACAGGCAAAGATTAGACGTTTTGCCTGTTTTTAAGGTTATTTTCAATAATTCTAGCTAGGACATCAACGTGTTCCTGCTATTTATTTCATATTATATTTTTTCTTGAATCGATCTACGCGGCCGCCAACTTTATCAGCTTTTTGTTTACCAGTGTAGAAAGGATGTGATTCTGAACTGATCTCCACACGAATCAATGGGTATGTGTTACCATCTTCCCACTCAATTGTTTCGTCAGAAGACTTTGTTGAACCACTCAAGAATTTAAAATCTGAGCTTGTATCAAGAAATACTACTTTTCTGTATTCTGGATGAATTTCCTTTTTCATGTTATTCCACTCCTTTTTGCCCTGAGTCCTTTGGAAACAGAGTTATTGTAAGAGCCGTCATAGGTACAATACCTTATCTAAACTCACATAAAAAGATTATAACAGTCTGGCCATCTGAATGCAATAGTATAGAATTAAATAATTGAAGTTGACGCTTTACCTCTTAGTGCCACGGCGTTTCATTTCTTCGTCCATTAATTGGAAAAATTCTTCATTATTTTTTGAAGATTTAAGCCGCCTTAGGAAACGTTCGAGGAAGTCATTTGAATCTTGCATTGTTTTACGGATTGCCCACATTTTATCTAGATGGGCTTTTTCTACAAGTAATTCTTCTTTTCTTGTACCTGAACGTAGAATATCAATTGCAGGAAAGATTCTACGTTGGGCAAGGTTACGATCTAAATGTAATTCCATGTTACCTGTGCCCTTGAACTCTTCATAAATTACATCATCCATCCGTGATCCTGTATCAACTAATGCTGTAGCAAGAATTGTAAAGCTTCCGCCTTCTTCAATATTTCTCGCTGCTCCAAAGAATCGTTTTGGACGGTGAAATGCCGCAGGATCAATACCACCAGAAAGTGTACGCCCGCTTGGAGGGATAACCAGATTGTATGCTCGCGCCAGCCGCGTAATACTATCCATTAGCACAATAACATCACGTTTATGCTCCACTAAACGCATTGCTCTTTCCAGCACTAATTCTGAAACTTTAATATGACTCTCTGGTACTTCATCAAATGTAGAACTTACTACATCAACATCAGGATGTACAGATCTTTCAATATCAGTTACTTCCTCTGGACGTTCATCAACAAGTAGAATAATAAGCTTTGCATCTGGATGGTTTTCAGAAATACTGTTTGCGATCTCTTTTAGAAGCATTGTTTTACCAGCTTTAGGGGGTGCAACAATTAAACCTCGTTGACCATAACCTACCGGTGTCATTAAATCAATGATACGCGTAGACAATTTATTTGTTTCTGTCTCAAGTTTCATTAGACGATCTGGATACAATGCCGTTAGAGCTGGGAAGTGAACTCTTTCCTTCGCTGTTTCAGGATCATCACCATTTACCGCATCTACATGTAATAACCCGTAATATCTTTCATTTTCTTTAGGTGGACGAACTTTACCAGATACTTTATCCCCATTTCGTAAATCAAAGCGACGAATTTGCGATGCAGATATATAAATATCCTCTGCACTCGGGGAATAATTAATAGGTCTTAAGAAGCCGAATCCTTCTGATGGAATAATCTCTAAAATCCCATCCATAAATAGATACCCATCTTTTTCAGCCTGTCCTTTTAAAATTGCAAAAATAAGTTCTTTTTTCGTTAACTTTGCATAATAAGAGACTTTATACTCCCTTGCTAATGCATAAATTTCTTTCAATGTTAACGTCTCCAGATGGGAGATAGTTAATCCTGCCATAAAATCACCACGCCTATTTAATATTAAACATAGAAAAAATATAATTACTAAAACCCATTGCATTATTACGAGTTTGTGATTTTCACTTCTTTTTTGGAAGGTCTGTCCTTGTAGAAATGAAGAAAATTTCGGAAGCTAGATTAGAAGTCCAACGATATAATCATGTATTAAACATATACCATAATACTCTTTTGATGATTAATATTCAACACCATAATGACAAATATCATAGAAAATCTTAAAGATTTAGAGGTTGTGTCATCATTTACATTGAGGTAGCTAGTGATTATTTATTACGTATATCACTAATTCCAATTATTGTTCGCTTTTAAAATACAGCACATGCTAAATTTTGTAGTTTATATAGAAAAGGAAGCCACTACACTTGACTGGCTTCCTTTTCTATCATCTCTAAAAAAGAAAGTATAGCTACACACAACAGTTGTAACCACATTTCATTATTTTCATACGTTATTCTGGTTTAATAACAAGATCAGGTTTTTTCTGCAGGCTATGCGCACCATCAATAAATCGTACTGTACCACTTTTCGCACGCATTACAATGGTTTCTGTTTTAGCCTTTGTACCCTTAAATTGTACACCTTTTAGTAATTCACCATCTGTTACACCAGTAGCCGCGAAAATAGCATCATCACCACTACAGAAGTCTTTCATCGTAAGTACTTTGTTCAAATCAGCTATTCCCATTTTTTCACAACGTTCTTCTTCCTCTGTGTTAGATGGCACGAGCTTCCCTTGCATTTCACCGCCTAGACATTTTAATGCAACTGCAGCTATAACCCCCTCAGGAGCACCACCAGTTCCCAGTAAAATGTCTACACCCGTTTCATCAAAAGCGGTGTTAATTGCACCTGCTACATCACCATTAGAAATTAATTTAATACGCGCTCCTGCGTCACGAATTTCTTGAATCAATTTCTCATGTCTAGGTCTATCTAGAACAGTTACCACAACATCTTCAACAGCTTTATTTTTTGCCTTTGCTACTGCCTGAAGGTTTTCTATCGTTGATGCATTGATATCAATCTTCCCAACAGCCTCTGGTCCAACAGCAATTTTCTGCATATACATATCTGGTGCATGTAATAATGTACCTTTGTCAGCAATAGCAATAACTGCTAGTGCATTCCATGAACCATTTGCAACAATACTTGTACCTTCAAGTGGATCAACAGCAACGTCTACTCCAGGTCCATGACCTGTGCCAAGCTGTTCCCCAATATATAACATTGGAGCTTCATCCATTTCTCCCTCACCGATAACTACAGTACCTTGCATTGGAATAGTATCAAATACATCACGCATAGCTGTTGTTGCTGCATCATCTGCTTCATCTTTTTTACCTCTACCCATCCAACGAGCAGATTTTAATGCGGCTGCTTCGGTAACCCGAACCAATTCCATTGTTAAACTTCTTTCCATTACGTATCTCTCCCTTTTGTAAAATATCCTCATCCCGAGAAGAATTTTTACAAAGGTATTCCCTAACCTTATGCTAACTTCTCTCTAAGAATTCTGTAGTTGTATAATTTCTTGATCTGTCAATTCTTCACGCCAAATTTTAGCACCTAGGTCGGTTAATTTATCTGTGATTTTCTCATATCCTCGATCAACATGATCGAGTCCAGTTATTTCGGTAACTCCATCTGCCATAAGTCCAGCAATTATTAATGCGGCACCTGCTCGGAGATCCGTAGCGTTAACTTTAGCAGCTTGTAGCTGAACGGGGCCAGAGACAATAGCAGATCCACCTTCTACTTTAATAGACGCATTCATTCTTCTTAATTCATCTATATGCTTTAAGCGAGCAGAATAAATCGTGTCTGTAACCACACCCGTATTTACCGCTTTCGTCAACAAGGTAGTAAATGGCTGTTGTAGGTCTGTCGGAAATCCTGGGTAAACAAGTGTTTTTATATCAACACTTTTCAATGGATTTTTAGGAGCAATAAGTAACTGTTCCGCACTCTCTTCAATAGATATCCCCATCTCACGTAGCTTAGCTAAAAGTGATTCCAAATGAGGAGGAATTACATTATCGATGATAACCTCTTTCCCTTGTGCTGCAGCAGCTATCGTGTAAGTACCTGCTTCAATACGATCAGGGATAATAGTATGTCTGCAACCATTAAGCGAAGGTACTCCTTCAATCCGGATTACATCCGTACCTACCCCTTTTATTTTTGCTCCCATATTCGTAAGCAGTGTAGCCACATCAATTATTTCAGGTTCCTTTGCAGCATTCTCAATAACTGTTTTTCCTTTTGCCTTTACTGCAGCTAACATGATATTGATTGTTGCACCAACGCTTACAACATCAAGGTAGATTCTTGCACCTCTAAGTTCATTCGCCCGAAGGTAAATAGCTCCTTGTTCATTCGTTACCTCTGCACCAAGTGCTTCAAACCCTTTAATATGCTGATCGATTGGACGTGGTCCTAAAAAACAACCACCCGGAAGTCCGATAACTGCCTTTTTAAATTTTCCTAGCATTGCTCCCATAAAATAATAGGAGGCTCTAAGCTTTTTCACTTTCCCATTAGGGAGAGGCATGGCAATCATATTCTCAGGATTGATATGAACGGTTTGTCCATCCCAGGAAACCGTACCACCGATTTCCTCAAGTAAATCGCCTAATGTATATACGTCTGAAATCTCTGGTAGTCCTTCAATAGTTACATTAGAATCAGCTAAAATCGCGGCTGGCAATAGCGCTACAGCACTATTCTTCGCTCCGCTGATTCGTACTTTGCCATTTAGAACATGGCCACCTTCAACTAACATTTTTTGCATTAAGATAACCCCACTTAGGCAAGGAACATGATTAGCATCGAATTATGCTAACATTGACTTGCAAACTTATTTGCAGCAAGCACTGCTGCTTCTGTTCCTTAGGATGTGTACTTCTTCCATTATTATGCAATTATTTTTGCTTATTCCAATCAGCAAGGAATTTCTCGATTCCCTGATCAGTTAATGGATGTTTTACCAGCTGCTCCAATACTTTAAACGGAATAGTAGCAATATGCGCACCCTTTTTAGCAGCATCTATAACATGTAGTGGATGACGTATGGAAGCCGCAATTATTTGTGCATGAATATCATGTTTATTAAATATCTCTGAAATGGTTTCAATTAATACCATACCGTCATGGCCAATATCATCTAATCTACCTAGAAAAGGTGAAACATACGTAGCTCCTGCACGCGCAGCAAGTAGCGCTTGATTAGCATTGAAAATTAGCGTAACGTTGGTTTTAATATTCAATTCGCTAAATGCTTTAACAGCTTTTAGTCCTTCCAATGTCATTGGAACTTTAACTGTTATGTTTGGTGCGATTGCCGCAAGTTCTTTCCCTTCACGAATCATTCCTTCTGCATCCTCGGAAATCACCTCTGCACTCACAGATCCAGAAACTTCTTCTGTGATTTCACGTAATCGATCGTGAAAAGATACATCCTCTTTAGAAACTAAACTTGGGTTAGTTGTGACACCATCTAAAACGCCAAGTGCATTTGCCTCACGAATTTCATCAATATTGGCTGTATCAATAAAGAATTTCATTGATTGTCGCCTCCTAACTAATAAGCTGTTACCGATTATGCTTGTTGTGATGAACCAAATTCACGCATCTTGCCAATAACGGTTTGCTTGATTGCTTCTGTACCAGGTCCTAGGTATTTACGTGGATCATAAAGCTCAGGCTTATCTTTTAATACTTGACGTACAGCGTTTGTTTGAGAGATTTGGTTCTCCGTATTCACATTGATTTTCGCAGTACCTAAAGAAATAGCACGCTGAATATCTTTAGTAGGGATTCCCGTACCACCATGTAAAACTAACGGTAATTTAACAGTTGAAAGAATTTCTTCCATTTCTTTAAATCCTAAATTGGGTTCTCCTTTGTATGGTCCGTGCACTGAACCAAGCGCTGGAGCTAAACAATCAATACCAGTTTGATCCACTAATTCTTTACATTCCTTTGGATCAGCATAAATAACACCGTCTGCTATCACATCATCTTCTTGACCACCAACTGTTCCCAATTCAGCTTCAACGGATACACCATGAAGATGAGCTAGTTCCACAACCTTTTTAGTAATTGCTATGTTTTCTTCAAGTGGATCATGAGATGCATCAATCATTACGGATGTAAAGCCAGCGTGAATAGCTTCTGCACACTTAGCAAAACTTGAACCATGATCTAAATGTATAGCAACAGGTACGGTTGTACCATACGATTCCATAAGTGCCTTCACCATTGATACAACAACGTTGAAGCCACCCATATATTTAGCAGCACCTTCTGATACCCCAAGGATTACTGGGGAGTTCTCTTCTTCTGCTGCCTGAAGAATCGCTTGTGCGTATTCCAGGTTATTTAAATTGAACTGACCAACTGCATAACCATTGTCTTTCCCTTTTTCTAGCATCTCTTTCATTGATACTAATGGCATATATATCCTCCTCTTAGATGAACTATGCACCTATTTGAAAATAATTTAATTACAATATTAGAATACCAACAACAACTCAAAGTCGCAACAATCCTGCTAGTCAACCAATAATTGATTTGACCAAATCACATACTTCTTGGATATTAAAAGGCTTCGTTAGCACACTTTCTACGTTGCTACAATCTTCATTCTCACGAATAACTTCTTCTGTTATACCGCTCATTACAATAGTTCGTGTAGATACACCTGTTTGATTCATCAATCGTATTACCTCGAATGCATTATAAATTGGCAGCTTATAATCAATCATTAATAATTGGAAAGAAGAGGAAGTGACTTTGTCCAATCCTTCTTTACCTGTTTTCGCAGTTTCCACATGATAACCTTCATTTGTAAGGATATCTGTCAGTAGCATACAGATTCCAGGTTGGTCATCGACAATTAAAATTTTCTTTTTCATATAATGAATATCCCCTTTCCAAAAGCATTTATCCCCCATCACTTATATTCTATATGAACAAGATGATATCCTGCTGTCATATTAGGTTTTTACTGATTATACATACTCAACTCGTAAGAAGCGCAAGGAAATAGACTAAGAAAAACTGAGCAAAATTCGCTCAGTCCTTATCACTAAATGCTCAGATTTACGCTTCCTCTAGTAGCTATTATGGAATAATAGCTACTGCTTGACCACCACTCCGGCTGCCCACTTCCCTTTCCGTGGGGTTTGTCCTTCAGCTAACTTTTTTAGCAAAACCCGCTCAAAAAAGTGGATCTTCAGGTCAAACATTTCCCACAGGAGTTGAAGTGGCCGGCCTTCGCTATTATCAGGCTCTACAACGCTAGCATGAAGTAACACAGCTGCTTTTATACTCACGGATAGCGATTTTCACTTTACCCATTGTAAAAAAAGTCAACCTATTACTTATGACAGAATTGTTGCACCTTCTCATAGCGGAGACTAATTACGTAGACTCCTGCGGGAATTGCGCGAGCCGAAAATCCACTTTGCAACGTGTTCTTCTTTGCAAAGTTAGTTGAGGCCGTGCCCACGGAAAGCGAAGTAATTAGTCGGAGCACCAATATACATCAAACATTTCAAAATAACTACTTGGCTTAACGCAGTCATTGCACCGATTTTATACTTTCTTAACTTAGTACAAAAAAACATTCATTTCCCTTAAAGCAACAGAAGAGGGTTTTTTAAAAGGAGGAAAGACTCCAGCGAAAAGTGGGCAACCAAAGCGCGTACGCCTGACAAAATAGTGAAACGCTTTTATAAAGTGAAACTTCAATCAGTGGGGATTTTGTATACCCTCACTGATTGTTCGTACCACAAGGGTATGATCTAAAGGCCTTTAAACCAATCGGACATTTACTGGCAGTCGATCCCCACTTATCCATATTGGGTTCATCATTGCGTGAGGTGGGGGCTTACTGCCTATTATATGTAAGATAAATCCAGAGGCAATCCTTACAAGCTGAACTGAGATACTCTCTATGACATGATGAATGGTGTAAGCTATATCATTTTCTTGAAGTTTGATTTCTAAATCTAGCGGCAAAATTATTTGATTCATGTTATAATGTTTAAACATAAAAGGATGCCTCCGATTCTGTTATGGTGTGGTTACTTTAACTTTATCAGAAGGTATCCTTTTTGCGTACAAAAATTATTAAATTAGATAAAAAAGTGTCACACACCAATCAACTGGTGCGTGACACTTTTTTATTCTACTGGGTTTTGTCCCAGCCTCTTGATCCATTATTTTTTCGCTTCATTTTGTTTTACTGCTGCTCCAATAAATCCTTTAAATAACGATTGAGGTCTTGTTGGACGGGAGGTAAACTCCGGATGAAATTGACTAGCAACAAACCATGGATGATCTTCAATTTCAATTGTTTCAACAAGTCGACCATCTGGACTTGTACCAGAAAAGACAAATCCATGTTCTATCATTTGGTCACGATACGCATTGTTAAACTCGTAACGGTGTCGATGTCTTTCTTCAATAAATTCTTCACCATCATAAGCTGCTCTTGTTTTCGTATTGTCTTGAAGCTTGCAAGGATATATACCTAACCTCAATGTACCACCTAAGTCAGAAACATCTTTCTGCTCTGGTAATAAATCAATAATTGGATAAGGTGTACTCGGATCAATTTCTGCTGAATGTGCTCCTTGCAAATCCAGTACATTACGAGCAAACTCAACTGTTGCTAGTTGCATCCCTAAACAAATTCCCAAAAATGGGATTTTATTTTCTCTAGCATATTGAATAGCTACAATTTTCCCTTCTATACCACGATCTCCAAATCCTCCCGGAACTAAGATACCATCTACATTTTCTAAAGATTTATGAATCGTTTCCTGATCTAGCTTCTCAGAATTAATCCAATGTACATTAATATCTGCATCATAAACAAAACCAGCGTGTTTTAATGCTTCGACAACGGAAATATATGCATCCGGTAATTCAACATATTTCCCAACAAGTGCGATATCCACTTTTTTGGATAAATTACGTACTTTAGATACAAGCGTTTTCCACTCTTCCATATCTGCTTCTTGGCAATCAAGTCCAAAATGACTACATGTTAGTTGATCTAATTGCTGTTCCTGCAAGGAGATAGGCACTTGATATAGCGTATCTGCATCTCGCATTTCTATAACCGCTTTTTCATTAATATCACAGAATAAAGCAATTTTTTCCTTCATTTCTTTGCTAATCGCACTTTCTGTACGTAATACAATTACATCAGGTTGAATTCCTAGCGAACGTAACTCTTTAACACTATGTTGGGTAGGCTTCGTTTTCATTTCACCAGCAGCCTTAATATAAGGAACAAGCGTACAATGCAAATACATTACACTATCTCTTCCTACATCCTTCTTGATTTGACGAATTGCTTCTAAAAATGGCAAGGATTCAATATCACCTACTGTGCCACCGATTTCGGTTATCACTACATCTGCACCTGTTGCTTCACCGGCACGAAAAACTTGCTCTTTAATTTCATTAGTAATATGTGGAATGACTTGAACTGTTCCACCTAAATAATCGCCTCTGCGTTCTTTACGAATTACACTCGAATAGACTTTACCGGTTGTTATATTACTATATTTATTCAGATTAATATCAATAAATCGTTCATAATGCCCCAAGTCCAAATCTGTTTCCGCGCCGTCCTGGGTTACATATACTTCCCCGTGCTGATAAGGACTCATCGTTCCAGGATCAACATTAATATATGGGTCAAACTTTTGAATAGTTACCTTTAGACCGCGATTTTTCAACAAACGTCCCAAGGAAGCAGCTGTAATTCCTTTCCCTAAAGAAGATACAACTCCTCCAGTCACAAATATATACTTTGTCATCGTCTTTCCCTCTTTCTTTACATGATTTTCTTATCTTGATTTGTTAAATGAATGGGTAAATGATGGGTAGCTTTATCTATTACATTTATCTTGTACTTATCTGCTGAAAAATAATAAAAGCGCCTCCCCAAGTTGGATGGGGAAACGCTTCGATAATTAAAATAAAAGAGCCCAATTTAAATTGTACTGATCCAGCTATAAAAAGTCAAGCTTACTTCAAATCCATTATTTAACACTTTTAACGCTCTAACTCTTCATTATCGTCATCGTCTTCTTCATAATCCTCATCATTTTCATCAAATTCTTCATCGAATTCCTCATCAATCTCTTCATCCATATCATCGATATCAAAATCGTCTTCAAAAATCTCTAGATCATCTTCTACAACATCTAAATCATCTTCTACATCTTCTTCTTTTTTCTTCTTCGCTTTTTTCTTCTTTTTAGGTGCGACGGTAACTTCTTCATCCATTTGCTCTACAGGATACCAGCGTTTTAATCCCCACATATTTGAACCAGTAGTAATAAAACGACCATCTACGTTCAAATCCGTATAAAATTGGGCAATATTAGCTTCTTTTTCTCCGTCTGTAAATCCTTTTAATTCTGCTATCTTATCAAATACGTCTTTAAAATGAAAAGCTTTTTTCTCATCCAAAAGAATTAAATTAGCTACTTCAATCATAGACATATGTTGAATTTCTTCGTGGCTATAATTTTTCAAGCTCACGGTAACGCACTCCCTTTACTTGTATATTGATGGCTTATTTTGCCTAATTTAACTATTTGTTTATTGAATAAGTATTTCTAGTAGTCTTCCTACTACCTTTAACCATACCATACATTATAAACAAATATACAGGGTTTATGCTAGCAATTAAGCAGAAAAAATATGAAGCTTTTTACGGTTTCACTATTTTTTAATATTTAGAAGTCTAAAAATAGCATACATATGCAGTAGTACTTTTTTGTAAATCTTGATATATTGAATTTAAGAAGTAATCGGTGATGGATTTATTCCGAAGCAGTTATACTGCTCATCAAAAAATGGATCTGTCTATCCATGTACTCTTCAAGCGTAAATTGTTTTTGTAGCATCCATCTTCTAAACCCCCACATTTGTCCTTGTATAAAAATATTATTTGCTAGCAATTCTCGATCTCGCTGAGAAATTGAACCGGGAAAACAAGTAGAGATGACACGCTCAAGCATAGATACCATGTCTCTTTCCTTTTGCAATACATATTCTTTTATCTCTTTTTCTAAAGATTTCACTTCCTGATACATAATAAGTACTTCTTCTTGCATTTCATCCATTAATCGGAAATATGAACGAATTGCATTTTTAAAATGATCCACAGACGAATTATTCAAATCAATCTGCGCTTCTAAACGTTCAGACACCTGCTGATAAATAGAATCACATACAAGAAATAGCACATCTTCCTTCGTCCTAATATATTCATATAAGGTTCCAATGCTGAAGCCTGATGCCTTAGCTATTTCTCTGGTCGTCGTACGATGAAATCCTTTTTCTTTAAAAAGCGTCATTGCACCTTTAATCATTTGATTTCTGCGCTTTTCTACTAACTCTTGATCTTTTATGGAAGAAAGAATGGGATCCATATTCTTCTTCACCTCCTACTTCTACCGATCTACTTTCCGGAAGTTATCATTCTTCCTATTACTAAGCGTTGTATTTCATTGGTACCTTCATATATTTGTGTAATCTTGGCATCACGCATAAACCGTTCAACTGGATAATCTTTCGTATAGCCATAACCACCAAATATCTGAACCGCTTCAACCGAGATCCGCATCGCTGCATCCCCTGCAAACAGCTTTGACATGGCCGAAGCTTTTCCATAAGGCTGCCCCTCCGACTCTAGCCAGGCAGCTTGATAAGTTAAAAGTCTTGCCGCTTCTATCTCCGTTGCCATATCTGCAAGTTTAAAAGAAATACCCTGATTATGAGCGATAGGCTTGCCAAATTGTTCTCTTTCTTTTGCATAAGCGGCAGCAGCATCTAATGCTCCTTGGGCAATACCTAGCGCTTGTGCAGCTATTCCATTGCGTCCTCCATCTAGCGTTGACATTGCAATTTTGAACCCTTCACCTTCACTACCTAACAGATTCTCTTTAGGAACTCGACAATTTTCAAATACGAGTTCTGTTGTAGGTGAGGAACGTATACCTAACTTCTTTTCTTTTTTACCAAATGTAAAGCCTTTTGTACCTTTTTCTACAATGAATGCGCTAATTCCTTTATGTTGCTTATCTGCATCTGTTTTTGCAAATACGATATAAATATCTGCTACACCACCATTAGTAATCCACACCTTGTTTCCATTTAAAACAAAATGATCCGCTTCTTCCTTTGCCGTGGTTTTCATGGAGACAACATCACTACCAGCCCCTGGCTCAGACAGTGCGTACGCTCCAAGCGCTTCACCTGTAGCTAGCCGTGTAAGGAAATTCTTTTTCTGTTCTTCATTTCCATATTTGTAGATTGGCCAGCTCGCCAATGATACATGCGCAGATAGCGTAACTCCTGTCGAAGCACAAACACGGGAAAGCTCCTCTACAGTAATGACATAACTCATGTAATCTGCGCCTATTCCTCCATATGCTTCTGGCCAAGGTATCCCCGTTAATCCTAGTTCAGCCAGTTTATGAAAGATTTCTCTATCAAACCGTTCTTCTTCGTCACGTTCAGCTGCGGTTGGTTCAACCTCTTTTTTGGCAAATTCTGCAACCATTTTTCGCAGCATTTGCTGTTCATCTGACAGTTGAAAGTTCATTACTGTCCCCCCTTAGTTATTAAGTAGATGTTTGGCAATTACGATATGCTGTATTTCACTAGTACCTTCATAAATCTCGGTAATCTTGGCGTCTCTAAATAACCTTTCCACAGGATAATCCTCGGTATAACCATAACCACCATATATTTGCACTGCCTCAATGGCATTTTGAACAGCAGCCTTCGATGCATATAGTTTTGCCATGGAAACTTCCTTCCCACAGTCGTTCCCCTGTTCAACAAGAGAAGCAGCTTGATAAACAAGTAACCTTGCAGCTTCTGATCGAGTTGCCATATCAGCTAATTTAAAGGAGATTCCTTGATTATCTGCAATAGACACACCAAATTGTTTTCGTTCCTTTGCATAATTTGTTGCATATTGCACAGCTGCTTCACCTATACCTAAAGCTTGAGCTGCGATTCCAATTCTTCCAATATTTAAATTATGCATGGCTATGTTAAATCCTTCACCTTCTTTTCCTAGCAGCTGCTCTTGTGGTATTTCGCATTGATCAAATGTTAAAGAAACGGTATTAGATCCATGTAATCCCATCTTTTTTTCTCTTTTCCCAATGCTTAATCCAGGCGTGTCTTTCTCAACGATAAAAGCGCTTATATCCTTCTTTCCATCGCCAGTACGAGCAAAAGTGATATATGTATTTGCTTCTCCACCATTTGTGATAAAAATTTTTGATCCGTTCAATATATACTTGTCTCCATGTCTTACTGCCCTTGTCCTTAAACCACTTGCATCTGAACCAGCACCAGACTCCGTTAATGCAAAAGCACCAATATATTGACCAGATGCTAATTTTGGTAAGTAGTACTGTTTTTGTTTATCAGTCCCAAAATAAAGAATTGGATTTGTTCCCACAGAAGTGTGGACAGATAGTATAACACCAATGGTTGCACTAACTTTTGAAATTTCGTGAATGGTTTGAATATAGGATGTGTAATCCATTCCAGCTCCGCCATATTCTTCTGGGATTGGGATACCCATTAACCCTAAATCCCCCATCTTCTTTAAGACTTCTCGTGGAAATCTATCTTCTGCTTCCATCCGTGGGATTTCTTGAACGATTTCTGTTTCTGCGAAATCTTTTACCATTTTACGTAGCATTTTTTGCTCTTCGGTTACCTGTACCATTAGTATTCCCCCTTTTGTCGATTCATGTTGAATCAGTTATACACATAAAAACCTTTTCCTGACTTTTTCCCAAGCCAACCAGCTTTGACATATTGTCTAAGTAACGGACAAGGGCGATACTTACTATCCGCAAAGCCTTCATGAAGAACTTCCATAATATATAGACATGTATCTAAGCCAATAAAATCTGCAAGCGTAAGTGGCCCCATCGGATGATTCATTCCTAGTTTCATAGATGTATCAATATCCTCTACGGAGGCTATACCTTCATATAATGTATAAATGGCTTCGTTAATCATCGGCATCAAGATTCGGTTGGAAACAAAACCCGGAAAATCATTGACCGCAATTGGTGTTTTACTTAATTTCTTCGCCATATCTTCAATGATTTGGTAGGTTTGATCACTTGTTTGTAAGCCGCGAATAATTTCAACGAGCTTCATTACCGGAACAGGATTCATAAAATGCATACCGATAACCTGCTCCGGTCTGTCTGTTACTGCAGCTATTTCGGTTATTGGTAAGGATGAGGTGTTAGACGCAAGAATCGCATCGGCGGGAGCGATGACGTCTAATTGGCGAAAAATGTTTGTCTTTACCTCCATATTCTCAATAACCGCTTCAATAATTAAATTAGCTTTGGAAGCATCCTGTAGCGTTTCTGATACAGATAAGCGTTGTAGCGTTTCCAATTTTTCTTGCTCTGTTATCCTTTTTTTTAGCACAGACCGATCCAATAGCTTCTGAATCGTCTGCATCCCTCTTTCCAATGCAACAGCATTGTTATCATTCAATTGTACTTTGAGACCTGATTGTGCACACACCTGTGCAATACCTGCTCCCATTTGTCCTGCGCCAACTACCATAACTCGTTTAATTTCCATGTTTTACCTCCTTTAGAATCCCTTTGTATATACGTTTATTGCTATTACTTCGGTACCTCAATCAATATTGCATCCCCTTGGCCACCGCCACTACAAATAGCAGCAATACCTAAACCACCGCCTCTGCGTCTTAATTCGTATATTAACGTTAAGATAATTCTCGCTCCGCTCGCTCCAATTGGATGTCCTAAAGCGACCGCTCCTCCGTTCACATTTACCTTCTCCTTATCAATTCCTGCTATCTTTCCACTTGCTAATGAAACTGCCGCAAAAGCCTCATTGATTTCAAATAAATCAATATCATCCTTTTTATACCCTGTCTTCTCTAGCAGCTTATTAATAACAAGCCCTGGTGTTTTCGGAAAATCTTTCGCAGGAACAGCTATTTCTGTATGCCCTTGGATGATTGCAAGTGGTGTTTTTTCCAGTTCCTCAGCTTTTTCATCTGACATTACCACAAAGGCACAAGCACCATCGTTAACACCAGGAGCATTCCCAGCTGTAATCGTTCCATCCGTGTCAAAGGCAGGTCTTAACGTACTTAATTTTTCTAGACTTGTATCTTTCCGAGGGGCTTCGTCCGTATCAACGATAACTGCATCCCCTTTACGCTGAGGGATTTCTACTGGAATGATTTCTTTAGCAAATTTCCCTTCCTCTATCGCTTTAACTGCACGTTGATGACTTTGGTACGCCCATTCATCCTGCTCTTCTCTAGTCAATTCGTACTCTTGAGCTGTTGAGTTTCCATAAACACCCATATGAACACCCTTAAAGGAACAGGTTAAGCCATCGTGGACCATCATATCGATTACTTTCTTATCACCCATGCGATTACCCCACCGAGCATCAGGAAGAATATACGGGGCATTGCTCATACTCTCCATTCCTCCAGCTACAATTACTTCTTCATCACCTAGCCGAATTAATTGATCAGCTAGTGTTACACTACGTAATCCAGAAGCACATACTTTATTAATGGTTTCTGTTTTTACCTCCCATGGAATACCTGCTTCTCTTGCTGCTTGACGAGATGGTATTTGTCCTTGTCCACCTTGCAAAACATTTCCCATAATCACTTCATGAATATCTGCGCCATTCATATCCGCACGTTTTAATGCTTCTCCAATTGCCTTACCGCCAAGTTGCGATGCCGTTAATGGCTTTAACGCACCTCCAAATTTACCAAAAGGCGTTCTTGCACCTGCGATAATTACTGATTTTCTCATCTTAAAACATCCCTTCTTTTTTTGATTACGCTTTCTTTATGATTGAACGCTCGCTCAAACAATCTTCTAATAAAAAGCTTGGCATAACCTCCAACCAAGACGCGACGTTGCTTTTCATTTATTGGAAAATAGAGGAGGATGGCTCCCCCTCACATTTCTCTGAGTAAACCGTTGCTTTTCCATAAATATAATAAACGTAATATATAACTAGCTGCTTAAGCACTCTTTACCTCTTCTTCTCTAAACACAGATAACGCAAGTATTTCTGCTACGTCCATCGTGCTAATATCCTCTTCTACTTCTTTTGCTTTTGTACCATCACTTATCATTGTTAAACAGTATGGACATGCACTAGATATCATGTTTGGCTGTACTGCCATCGCTTGCTCCGTACGTGCTACATTAATTCGGTTACCGGTTGTCTCCTCTGACCACATAAGTCCCCCGCCAGCACCACAGCACATACCATTCTCCTTGCTGCGATTCATCTCTACTAATTCTAATCCTGGAATGGAACGAAGTATTTCTCTAGGAGGATCATACACTCCGTTATATCTTCCTAAATAGCATGAATCATGATAAGTTAGACGCTGATTTATTTCACGTTGTGGTTCAAGCTTTCCATTTAGAACTAAATCATATAGTAATTGCGTATGATGGTATACTTCAGCTTCAAATCCAAAATCAGGGTATTCATTTTTAAAAATATTATAAGCATGTGGATCAATGGTAACGATTTTCTGAACATTATTTTTTGTGAATTCTTTAATGTTCTTCTCAGCAATTTCCTGGAATAAAAACTCATTTCCTATTCTCCGAGCTGTGTCTCCTGAATTGGCCTCTTTATTGCCTAAAATTGCAAAGCTTATACCTGCTTGATTCATTAATTTAGCAAATGCAATAGCAATTTTTTGACTTCTGCTATCATAAGCCCCCATTGAGCTTACCCAAAATAAATATTCAAATTCCTTATCTTCTTTCTTCAACTCTTTTACTGTAGGGATATATACTGCTTCATCCTGCTCTCGCCACTTGATTCGATCTTTTTTAGACAGTCCCCAAGGGTTTCCTTGCCTTTCAATATTCATCACCGCACGTTGGACGTCCTGATCCATTTTCCCTTCCGTCATAACAAGATAGCGGCGCATATCAATAATAGTTCCTACATGTTCATTATTTACCGGACACGCATCCTCACAATTTCGACATGTCGTACACCCTGATAATTCTTCTTCTGTAATAACGTCTCCGATAAGACTTGCGCTTTGAACCGTTGCTGCTGCTTCATTATCTGCACTTGCACTGTTTCCTTGAGTATTTGAAAAAGCATATGCAGGAACCCATGGTGATTTACCAGTAATAGCTGCGCCCTTCTCCGTCAAATGATCACGTACTTTAATCATTATGTCCATTGGTGACAGCATTTTTCCTGAACCAGCTGCAGGGCATACATCTGTACATCTACCACACTCGACACATGCGTAGAAGTCTATCATTTGATGCTGCTCAAAATCTTCTACCTTGCCTACGCCGAAAGAAATCTCTTCTTCGTCTGCTTCTTCATCCATATCAAAATCAAGTTTTTTTAGCTTGCCTGGTACACGCTTACTTAAAAACACATTTACAGGCGCAGCCAATAAGTGAGCATGTTTAGATTGTGGTACATAAACTAAGAAAGTTAGAATTGTAATTGTATGCACCCACCATGCTATATAAAATAGTACCATTGCTACCGTCGGTGTAATCCATCCAAATACTAATGCTATGGAACTAGCAATTGGCTCAGTCCAAGTCGGATCATGTCCATGCCATAGAAGTGCCATTCCATTTCCAAATAACACGGAAATCATTAAAGTCCCAATAAATATTAGCACTAGTCCCGCTTTAAACCCTCGCTTCAGTCGGACAAGCTTTTCCATATAACGGCGATAAAATGCCCATGCTACTGCGACAAGAATCATTAATGTAACTAACTCTTGGAAGAATACAAACCCTGGATAGAATATACCGAGTGGTAAGTGATTGTCCGGAGATAGCCCTTTTATAAACATATCAATAGCACCGAATTGGACAAGAATAAACCCATAGAACATCATGACATGAATAATACCGGATTTTTTATCCTTTAATAATTTTGATTGTCCAAACACAATTTTTCCAATTCTTCTGAATCTTTCTTTGAAATCACGATCAAATTCTGATTTTCTGCCTAGCCTAATATAGGCTACTCTAGTTGCCACAACCTTAACGAATAGGTAAATACCATAGATTGTGATTGCTACAAAGGCCAATGCGTTAATAAGCAGAAATGTTTCCATTCATTCGCTCCCCCTAATCATGTAGTAATCTATTATAATGTGAAATTTTCATTGTTACTAACAATGAAAGATTTATAACCACCATGATAGCGATTCCATTTTTCAGAAAAATAACTTCATTTAAAATCTTATGTATCCCTACTATAAAATATGAATGATCATTCAGTCAACCTTTTTTTGCTATAGGCGATTTCACCTTCTGTTTCACTATGCAACAGTATATAGGTTAGAATGCAGGTAGATAGTAATAGATCAATGCTATCTTAATTATTCCAAATAAACATACTATTCACAAGTATCAACTCCAATAAATCAAAATCTCCTCTTTGCTTCCGCGGAAGTTGGAATGTTGCCCACGTAATGCGAAGTGTATATCCCCTGCAGGGTCAGGATTGCTGTATAGAGTAAAGCTTCAATCATTTGGGGTATTACTGCCAGCTATATGTGGGATAAAGAATTAAGAAAAACGGAGCAAAATTCGCTCCGTCCTTATCACTAAATGCTCAGATTTACGCTTCCTCTAGTAGCTATTATGGAATAATAGCTACTGCTTGACCACCAC